>JAEZLF010000107.1 GCA_023435925.1 Bacillota bacterium | reverse complement strand
AAACATGTACGATTCTACAAAACAGCTGCTCTGGTCAACGAACTTGTTGCAGCAAAGACTAAAGGATTATTGGTACAGTTCCTCAAGAAACTTAGCAAGCTTGACCTTCTAATCTGTGACGAATGGGGCTACATCCCATTCGATGCAGAGGGCTCCCAGCTTCTGTTCCAAGTCATTGCAGACTGCTATGAAAAGCGTAGCCTGATCATTACTACAAACATAGAGTTCAGCAGATGGAATGGAATATTCTATGATGACCAGCTCACGGCAGCGCTCATCGACAGGCTGGTTCACCATAGTCATCTAGTTGTTTTTGGTCGTGACAGCTGGCGATTGAAGCATTCGCTGATGAAACAATCTAATAACTAAATACAACTTGGGGTGTTACACTTTTGCATTGCATTTCGTTACAGAAAGTACTTGCAAAAAACACTTATATGACAACTATTTAAATGTCCCCAACGATTTATACACAGCACAGCATACGAATATTGGTCTGAATATAATGCAAATCGTGTATCTGAAGAGTTAATGAATTCTTTAAATATTGAAAGATCAATGCAATATGTATCATTGAAAGACAATGCTTGTTGATATATTCCTATCAAAATTGAAAAAAGCTAGATATGAAACCATAGAGCAAAGTGAAAAAAATTATATTGTTCAAGTAGCATTTATGGATTTAAATTCATTATTCCTAATTATAGCCGGGCAGGCTGCAGCTAGTGATGAAGCAAATAAAATCTTAATGGAATTTATAGAATATAGCTTGACACAAAAAATATTTAAAAATTATTTTAGTGTTCTACCAAAACTGTTAGATGACATCTACTGCACTCCTGAGTTTAGTGAAAAACTTACAAAGATTCCTCTACTATTAGAAGAGTATAAAAATATTATAGGTAGTTTAAACAAGTTTAGTACAAGTGCAGAGTATTAACAATAAATACAATAATGCAGTTTTTTCTACCGACCATTTTTATAAAAAACGACCTATTTTAAGCAACTGCCACAAATTTCAAAATTCCTGTAACCTACTTATATCAGCTGCTCCAAACTTACACAGATTTTTACAAATCGTTGTTGTTCGGTTTCCAAAACCGCAGGCCGGACGTTCGAATCGTCTCGGGATAGAGTGGGTCAGTGGGGCGAAGCCCCACCTTCCCCTCATCAAACCGTGCGTGAGGTTTTCCCTCACACGGCTTTCCGACATTCTTCACCATCAGCATTCACTAAGCTGCAAGACGTATTAGTTTTTGGGTGGAAAGCATATCACGCACCTTACTCCTATTCGTAAGATGTCTTCTTTCTTTCCGTTTCTTGTTGTACCAGATTACAATTCTTTTAAAGATGTACCAATCAACCTTTGCCAACCATTTCCCGGCTGTCTTTAAGCCATAGTAGTTACGCCATCCTCGTAATACCGGATTCAGCTCGCCTACCACATCCGAAAGGCCTTTCCAAAGAACATTCCTTTGCCCAAGTATCTCTTTCACCCTGAGCCTCATCTTCTTCATCGCCTTCTTTGATGGAAATTGATGCAGTGTGTAATTGTAATACCTCTGCATTTGGCTGGTTTCTGTTGCCATACTTCTGTGGTGCATGCCTAGGAAATCAAATCCTTCTCGACCTTCCCACATGGACACAAGCTTGGTCTTTTCAGGATGGAGCTTTAATTCCAACCTTTCCATAACTGCCCGTACAAAGCTTAGTGCATGGCTCGCGTCCTTTCTGGTACGGCATACGATGACTAAGTCATCCGTATACCTCACAAGCGTTCCAAGATGGCTTCCTTCTTTTGACCAGCGTACATCAAGATAGTGGAGGTAGATGTTGGACAACAGTGGTGATATGACTCCCCCCTGTGGGCTGCCCATTTCCGTTTCCACGTATCCTTCTTCCGTCATAACTCCGGCTTTCAGCCATTGTCTTAACAGTTTCAGCATCCTTCTGTCATTTATTCGCATGCCAACCATTTTCATCAGCTTATCGTGGTTGATGTTATCAAAGTAGCTTTGAATATCTACATCTACCACCCACCAGCCTTTCCGGTTGCATGCCTTCCTCACGACTTCCAGTGCTTGCCTTGTACTCCGTTTTGGTCGGAACCCATAGGAGAAATCCTTGAAATCCGCCTCGAAGATTGGCTCCATTACCAAATTGGCTGCCATTTGTACTACCCTGTCTTTGACAACGGGTATACCCAACGGCCTAACCTTGCCATTCTCCTTCGGTATGTAGGTTCTCCTTACGGGTAATGGACGGTATGTTCCCTGCTTCAGCTCTGTTTCAATCTCTGACAGGAGCTTTTCCGCCCCATACTCTTTGATCACTCCGATACTGACTCCATCGACTCCGCCAATGCCACCATTGGCCCTCACTCTCTTCCATGCCTCTTCCAAGATATCCTCTCGGTATACCTTGTCATAGAGTGCATGGTACTTTCTCTTGCTGCTTAACTTGGCCGATTGGTAGAGTTTCCTTTGAAGTTGTTGAACTTTTCCTTTGGTGTCGTTAGCCTTTTGGGCATTCACTCACTCTTACCTCCTCCAGAAACTTGAATGAAGCAGGGTTCCTTCCCTCCATCCGGTTTTGTTGTCCGGATATTCTATGGTAGTATGAACCCCTCTGACTCCCTCCCCACCGAAGAGCACTTTCACATCTCTGCTTATATGCCTTCTCCTTACGGTCTCCCGTGCAGGGTAGGGTCTCTCCAGTTCCAAACCGCACTTTCGATACATACCGTTTCCTCTATACCGGAGGGTTCTTCAATGGTGCGCTCCAAATTCTTCCCACCTTCCATGGTTTTCGCTCATGTGCGCAGAGCTCAACTCCCTCTTGTCCCCTGTGACCAGGGGCTTTTTTAACGATACGGCAGAATTCACTTTATGTTACGGTCTGCGTCTTTGCCTTCCCTGCTTGTGGCAGGTACTTTATCCTCCCGCTTAGCACCCCGCATCTCTGCGACGCACTGGGATTCGCTACCCGGCTCCTTGGCGATTACCAGGATGGGACTTTCACCCATTAGCGCGGTCCAGCTTTGCTGTACACACCGCACCAGAAAAGCCGCTTGGCTGTAGAGATACAGTAAGCGGCTTTTTTCATCAATATATGGCAGGAACATTTTGGGACATAGTATCAATCTAAGGTCAAAAAATTAATGTAAGTTGACCCGTTTGTAAAGGTAAAGAATTAGACTAATAAGTAGCTGCTGAGGTAACGACTGACAATGCACAAGAAGTACCCTACAGTGCCATAAATATCCACCATCCACCGCAGGCCACTATCGTACCTATAATACCTGAAATCGTATCGGTCATAGTATCCACCAGACCAGGTGGCTGGACAGCCTTCTCAGGCTGATGGTTAACGACGGAACTGTGCTTTTGCCAATGCTGATGGTCAGTGTAAAAAATGCTGTCAACAAGGAACTCAGAGACTTCCCAAATCTCATGTAAGGCCAACGATAAAGCAAAACAAAATACCAGCTTACCAGTGAGGCTGACACCATAAGCTTTTTCGGCCAACGATATTCCGAAACTGAAAAAAAGTATACCGGAAAGGAAGTGGACACTCCTATCCCACCAGGGGTATAAATCATAATATCTATAACCTGATCCTAGATAAGCACCCATAACTACAATAGTAGGAAATAGGAATCCGGTTAGTACGTTTATTTGTATATGCATCAGGCCAAGAAGCCAGGGTACAAAGGTAAGCACTATCACGATAACTGCAGGAACAAGTTTTTTATTGTCATGCTTGCGCAATTGGACAATCGTTAAAACTACTAGTATTACTCTAATCAGGTTAACATATAAGAATAGAAAATTCATGTCGTTCACCTCCACGCCATTTGTAACTCTGCTAATATCATGTCCATTTTTGCGATGGATTAGCAATATGACAATTGAGGATTAAATGATAAGTGTCCGCCTTAATCAATAAGTTGATCTTTGATAAAAAAAATTGTGGGGCTGTTTCATGTTAAGCTTTGAGGCAGTCTCTTTTCATATACAACAAAAACACCTCCGATTTTCTCGGGGGTGTCCCTATAAAGATATATTTTTTAACATTTCCACTAAACCTTTTATTTAAGAGGCATTCCTGCCTTATCTCTGAATCCGCCAATCAAAATGACGCGTCAGCACTGTCATGCTCAGGACAACTCAGCGGATTTTTCCGGGGTTATCTGTGGTACCCGAAGTGAGATTAGACACCGTGCGGTAACAGATATAAGAACGATGGCGCCTCCTATCAATGCCCATTTCCCGGGAGTTTCACCAAGCATTAAGAACACCCAAACAGGGTTGAGGATAGGTTCAATAACAGGAATCAAACTGGCCTCAAGGGCTGTTACATGTTTAATTGCCTTTGCATATAAAATGTAGGGCAATCCAAGCTGTACCACACCAAGCACCACCAGATACAACCATCCTTTGCTATCCGGCATGGACTGGAATAAGAACGGTATTCCAATGACAGCTGTCAGAATATTTCCCATCAAAACAGACTCCAGAGGAGACCCTTCCTTCTGCATTCTCATTAGCACAGTAAAAACGCCAAAACAAACTCCACTGGCAGCTGCCAATAGATTCCCCAAGACACCCTTTGTGCTGATATTGTCCACAAAGAATAGAACCATACCTCCGAGAGCAATAAAAATAGTAACCCAATCCAGCAGCTTCACCCGTTCCTTTAAAAGCCATGCACTTAAAAGGGCTACATATACAGGGGCTGTATATTGTATCAATATGGCGTTTGCCGCAGTGGTATTTTTATTGGCGGCAACAAATAGCAGAACCAGGGCGGAATAAGCCAGCGCTGCTCCAATCTGGGCAAATGACCAGTTGAATTTAGGTCTGCCTGTTGCAATCACGATCAATATTGCAGATATACCGCTTCTCACTCCTGCAATTGCCATTGGATGTGAGTTGATCGATTTGATCAGCAGTCCGCCAAGACTCCACAGGGCTGCGGTAATAACTAAAAATAATATGGCCTTTGGTCTTTCGTTCACAGAAGCCTTCATCCAAAATTTCTCCTTTGCTGCGAATTAAACGATTACTGTATTTTTTGCTTGATCATCTGGTTCCTCTAATATTAATATGTTATTGCGATTAATTCAACATCCTTTACCTTCATTCAACTTTTTGTAAATTCCCTGAATGTCCTCTAGAACAGAAGGGTTTATAGGCGATGGCTCAAATACGGGTCTGCCAAAATAATACCCCTGCATATAATCTACCCCGAATTGAATCAGTACTTCTATCTCCTCGCGGGTTTCTACACCCTCAGCCAGTATCTTGATATTGCGCTTCTTTGCATATGAAACAAGATTTTCAAGAATATTCTGCCGGTTCACATCCCGATCAATCGTTCTTACGATAGATATATCGACCTTTACAATATCAGGAGAAAGGAATATCAATGCAGATTCACCATTGTATCCTTGACCGTAATCATCTAGTGCTATCATACCATTCCATGACTTCACAATTTCTACTTTTGTTTTTGTGAATTTGTTGTCATGCTGCTCGCTCTCTGTTATTTCCAGAACAACGTCCATCAAGTATTCCCGATACATTTCCTGAAGAAGCAGAATATCCGGATTTGTTAAAATCTGGTTGCCAATGGAATTAATAAATACCTTGGTGCCTTTAGGTACCAAACCCTTTTCTACCAACCTTCCAAAGGTCTCCATTGCGCAGAAGAAAGTGAGCTTTTCAATCTGATACAGTTTGGACTGCACCCGCGCAAGGCGCAAAATATCTACCGGATTCTTCAGTTCCTCAATCTCAGATCGCATTAGCATTTCATATCCATAAACCAGTCCGGTACTTACTTCGACAATCGGCTGCAGGGCATACCGCACCATCTGGTTTTCAATCAGCAGATTCAATGCCTCAGTACCATTTACCAGCACGGAGTTGTTTAGGTAAGCGCTCTTATCAAACTCCTGTATATTTCCCTTTATCGTATGCTTTACACTGTACATGGCAAAGTCAGCATACCGGATCAATTCGTCATAGCTCCCGGCATCCTGCGGATACCATGCAATACCGGCCGATACACGCATCTTCAAGTATTCCTCATTGGGCAGATCCAATTTCGCCAGCTGAATTCGCTGCCAAATCAACTGAATCTGCTCCACGATCACCTGTTTGGATTCATATCCGTACAGCAGCACATAGAACTCGTCTCCTGACCGGCGAGCTGCAATGCCGTTCTCATGATTGAAGGCCTTGAGTTCCTGTGAAAGGACACGGATATATTGGTCTCCGCACTTGTGCCCGAACGTATCATTAATATACTTTAGATTATCCAAATCCCACATAATCAGTGCAGCTATCTTCAATTTGCTCCGATCGTTAAACAGCTCCATGATACGCTGTTCAAAAGCACGCCGATTAAAGAGATCTGTCAGAATATCATAATCACGCTCATACTCAATTTTCTGCTTTTCCCTCATATCCCTGGTAATATCCAAAACTGCTCCGAGTATTCGTTTCTCATCAACAATGTAAGTAAATTTAAGCCAGCGGGTGTTTCCTCCATTACCGGGAATACGGTAAATAATTTTTTCACTGTCCGTTAAAAATGGATTCAATGAAAGCATCACCTGGTCAAAATCATCCTTAGAGATATAGTCATCCCTTGGATCATCTCTTTCAGGTTTCATTAAGACAAACCAATTCTTGCTGCAAAAAACCTTCTCATTGTTAATGTTATGCTCAAATACCCCAACCGGTATATTGGCCATTTCAATGATCTTGGAAATCCTGGATGCCGAATCAGCAACCGCGCTGCTCAACTCCTCAATAGAAACGGTAAGGGCATCGATTTCCTCAATATTGATTTTATCCAATCGAATGGGCTTATTGGGATCGCTTTTTTTCAGATCGGATACAAGTTTTGTGATGGGCTGGACAATCCTTCTGCTGGCGATATACACCCCCGCAATACCTAAAAACAATGATACCACTGTAGTATAGTATATTACCAATTTGATGGAATTGGTAAACTGAAGTAAATGATCCGATTCCATCATACCGACCAATACCCATTGCTGATACTTAAAAGGTGTATTGGTATTATAGAGGCGAATGGGCTGCACACTTCCATAAACAACACTTTTTTTCTTTTTCAGCGACTCAAATTCATAGATATTCTTAAATTTACTTTCCCGTCCGGAAATTACGTCGGCATCTCCGAAATAAGTGCTGTAAACAGGCCCGTTTGTATAAACTCGGGTGAATTTTCCGCTTTCATACACCTGTTCTATTCCCATAAAATAAGCACCGGTCTTGTCCGGTCCGATTTCATCATATTTCAGAAGGGAAAGCAAATAATTCTGTGTGATGTCAATACCCATTACACCCAGGATGGTTCCATCCGCTGAAATCAATGGAATAGAGCAGGTAATGACCTTAATATCATGTTCATGAAGAGAAAACGGAGCGCTCCAATATATATACTCACCGCTGTTTTGGGCATGCCTTTCCCGTGCAGTACGTAACGGTACAAAGAAAAACTGTTCATTCTTATCTTTACCCTGCTCCGTAAAAGTAAAAGCAGCACTCCAGTATCTGTCCAGAGTAATATTCAAAGCCTTGGAAACAGATGGTAATCCACGTTCAATCAACAAATCGGATTTTCTCTGTGAATAATCGGACGGATCAAGATCGCGTATATATAGTCCGGCATAGGAATTTCCCTCTACATCATTTTCCAGAGCCACGCCATCCAAAACAACAAAAGCTCCTGTAACTTCATTTTTACGAAGTAAATAAATTAGGTCAGGAGCCAGATCGGTAATAATTTTTTCGTTTAAGGCTGCGTTACTCTTTATGTCCTCTGCTTCTGCTCCATTTACAGAGAGTGTTGCATCAATACTTTTTAGTATCTTTGCCTCTCCCTCTTCAAAATTGGACCAGCGATGGATCATTTCATTCTCGATGTACTGCTTGCGGTTAATAACCCTCTCATTCAAAATTTCAAATGAATTCCTGTCAGATTTACTGACAACGCTCCC
>JAEZLF010000090.1 GCA_023435925.1 Bacillota bacterium | reverse complement strand
AAATGATGGAAAAGCATGGGTATGAACGCTTTGAAGCACAGAAGTTCGAGCATCATTTTGTAATTAAAAAGATACAGAAGTTTGAGAACAGTGATATCGATGAGAGGCAGGACGATACCATACTGGGGTTGGTATCGTTTGTATCGGACTGGATTTCAAGCCATATTCTTAAGGAAGATATGAAATATAAGGAGTTTTTCAATAATAAGGGTGTTTTTTGATTTTAAGGAGGTGGGAGCATGAAATGCAGACCTGGCTGCGGCGCTTGCTGTATAGCTCCTTCCATCTCTTCACCCATTCCGGGAATGCCGCACGGAAAGCCGTCCGGTGTCCGATGTATTCAGCTGACACCGGACAATAAATGTATGCTCTTCGGAAGACCTGAAAGACCGAAGGTCTGCATCGGACTTCAGCCGTCGGAGGAGCAATGCGGAAAGACAGCAAATGATGCCATGCAATATCTCCTCGATCTTGAGAAAGAGACGACGCCATAGGTCTTCACAATGCAAAGAATATCGAATGGGAATTTAAATTTAAGAGGAAGTTGAAAGCACTTGATTTATGTAAAGAACGTTTACAGTCAATAGGGGGCAGGCATTTTGGAAAACTTTACGTTTAAAACAAAGGGTGTTTGTTCGAGAGAAATTAAAATATCCGTGCAGGACGGGGTACTGAAGCATGTAGAATTCAAATCGGGCTGTAACGGAAATTTATCAGGGATCAGCAGATTGGTTGAGGGCCTTCCGGTGGAGACAGTGATTGAGAAATTGAAAGGGATCGATTGTGACGGTAAAGGTACATCCTGTCCGGATCAGCTGTCAAAAGCATTGAGGGCGTATCAGGATAAGGCAGTCCAGACACATTGCGGCAGAACGGTTTTTTCTACCTGAAAGAGCCGATATCAGATATTGAAAGCTGATAGAAGATGAACTATAATGGAATTACAATATCAAATGACAGAGTAGACTATTGTGCGTGAAGTGCCAGTTGGACGGGAAGTTGCCGCTGGACGAAAAATCCTTTCGGATTTGCGGTACAATAGTTGCATTCCGCTGCCACATAAGGGCATGACTTTCCTTCTGTGACGCAATGTCGTTTAGAAGGAAAGGAGGTGCTTTTTTTATGAAAAAGACAAAGGTTCTAGTATTTATAAGTTTACTGGTCGCAATGGATATAATGCTCACGCGATTTCTGGCCTTTCAGATCGACACCCTCAGAGTAAGCTTCGGATTCGTGCCCGTATCGTTCTCTTCCATCCTTTTCGGACCGCTGATCGGCGGACTGGGAGCTGTTCTCGGCGATATTCTCGGGATGATCATTGGTCCAAAAGGAGCGTATTTCCCCGGATTCACTGTAAGTGCATTTCTGACAGCCGTGGTATACGGAATATTCCTGTTCAGGAAACCTAAAACGCTGCTGCGGGTTGCACTGGCTGTTCTGTGCGTAACAGTGTTTGTTGATATCGGCTTGAATACCTACTGGCTGACAATTCTTTTGGGTAAGGGCTATATGGCGATGCTGCCGGCGCGTGTGATCAAATCTGCAATGATGGTTCCGGTTCAGGTTTCAACCATCTACCTTTTATGGCGATATGCAGGAAAGTATATCGAAAATATGCTTACAGGACGGGTTGGACGTATCGCGTAATAAGAAATTTAATTCATTGACTTCATATATAGATTAGCATTCATTAACAGGGTGATAACGGATTCATAACGGATCACTCTTTTTTTTGTCCGGTACTTTTTGCTTCGGTACTTTTTTGAATTGAATTTTCGTTATCTGTCAGGCATATACCTATTTGTGCAATAAAATTCCTTTTTAAAAGCTGTATGATTTCTACATCATCGGCAGAAATTAATGAAGAAAGAAATTCTACGAAATGCACAAACTAGTAAAGGAATGAAGATAATGAAAGCTGTAATTATGGCTGGCGGAGAAGGCTCCAGACTCAGGCCCCTGACCTGCCGGAGGCCTAAGCCCATGATACCGGTGGCAAACAAGCCTGTAATGGAACATATTGTCGAACTGCTGAAACGTTATAAAATACGGGATATCGCTGCAACGCTTCAATATCTGCCCGATTCCATAAGAGAATATTTTGATGACGGTAGTGGATTTGACGTAAGGATGCGTTATTTTGTTGAAGAGAAACCATTGGGTACAGCAGGAAGTGTTAAGAATGCTGAGAATTTTCTTGATGATACGTTTCTGGTGATTAGCGGCGATGCATTAACTGATGTGGATCTGGGGGGTGCAATTGATTTTCACAGAAGCAGGAATGCCATGGCCACACTCATTCTGAAAAGAGTGGATGTGCCGCTTGAATATGGAGTCGTAGTAACAGATAAAGATGGAAAAATTATACGTTTCCTGGAAAAACCCGGTTGGGGTGAAGTTTTCAGTGATACCGTCAATACGGGTATTTACATTTTGTCACCGGATATTTTCCAATATATGAAACGTGATGAAGTGTTTGATTTCAGCAAGGATTTGTTTCCTGTGCTGTTAAAAGAAAATAAGCCTTTATACGGTTACACAACAGAAAACTATTGGTGTGATATCGGCGACATTAACGCATATATCCAAGCTCATGCAGATATTATGCTGGGTAAAGTGAAAATCAGTATCCGAGGCAGGGAGCAAGGCAGTGGAATCTGGATTGGAAACGGAACGGTCATAGACCGCGGAGTAAAGCTAACAGCGCCCTGTATTGTAGGATCAGGCTGCCATATCAGAAGTGGCTCGGATATCGGAAGCTTTTCTATCATAGGGAACAACAGTATGATTTCCGAACGCTGTGGTCTTAAAAAGAGTATCGTGTGGGAAAACTGTATGATTGGTACAGGCGCACAGCTGCGGGGCAGCATTGTTTGTGGTCATGTGAATCTGAAGCAAGGGGTTTCCGTATTTGAACAAGCTATTGTCGGAGATTATTCCCTGATCGATGAACAGGTGATTGTCCGGCCCGGTGTAATGATATGGCCGGACAAATATGTAGAGCCTGATATGGAAGTGAGCTCGAACCTGGTATGGGGTTCCAGGGCAAACAGGCAGGTTTTTGGAAACAGAGGTATTGCCGGAGAAATCAATATCGACATGACCCCTGAATTTGCTGCGAGAATGGGTGCGGCATACGGAGCGGTACATGGAAAAAATGGAGCTATCGGAATCAGCTGTGATGATTCACCTGCAGCTCTTATGATAAAGAATGCTATGGTTTCAGGCCTGATTTCAGCAGGTATACTTGTAAATGACTTCGAGAAGCTGCTTTTGCCGGCAATGCGCTCTGCTGTACGTTTTTACCGGTTAAATGGTGGGATACACATCAGCACGTGCACCGGAAGAAAATCAAGGCTGATGATCGATTTTCTTGATATGAGAGGCAGTAATATTGACAGAAATACGGAAAGAAAGATTGAAAATGTCTTTATCAGAGATGATTTTAACCGGTGTGAAGGCGATTGTCTCAAAGGTGTCAAGGAGATGAAAGGCTTCGGCGATTTCTATCTTAAAAGTATTATTCATAATATGAAATCAGAAAGTCTGGATTACAAAATAGCATTAAAAGCAGGATCGCCTTTTATCTCTCAAACGCTGTCAGAACTGCTGGAAGGCATCGGCTGTAAGGTTGAAACAGTGAGTCAGGAACCGGAGAGAACGGAACAGGAGAGACTGGAGCCGGAGAGCAATTTACCCGGTACGCAAGGTGTTGGAGATTTCTGCAGCTTTGTAAAACACGGGGGATTTGATATGGGTGTTTCCGTTGAGGAGTCCTGTGAAAAAATGCTGCTGGTTGACGAAAATGGCCGACTGATAACAGATGATATGTTTATTGCATTGATATCTTTGGTGTTGTTCAGATCTATCAAAGGCGGTACGGTGGTCGTACCTGTTACAGCCAGTCAGGTGGTGGACAAAATGGCAGATGAATACCGGGGAAAGGTGATCAGGTCAAAAGCATCCACACGCGACGTCATGGGCAAGCTTCTGGACAGAAGCACCAAGGAAGAGATGCTGGAGCAATTCACAATGCATTTTGACTCCGTTGCCGGCTTTATCAAACTGCTGGATTTCTTGTCGGTCAATCAAACAAGCTTATCCTCTCTCGTCGATATGATACCGGAAATACACATGCACAGACAGGAAGTCGAATGCAGCTGGAATGCAAAGGGAAAAGTCATCCGGAAACTGATTCAGGAGCATAGCGGGAGTAAAATCGAAACGCTGGAGGGAGTGAAGATGTATACGGACAATGGATGGGTACTTGTGCTGCCGGATAATGACAAGCCCGTATGTAATGTGATTGGAGAAGGAATGAACGCAGAATTTGCTGAAGAACTGACGAATATATACGTGAGAAAGGTACGGGAAATAAGCCGCAGCTAATTATGTACAAAGAGAACCTCCGATACGTATTTCCTTTAAATGAATCCATTCCCGAAGGAATGCAGGGAAAGACGTGTCAGAGGTCTTTTTTACCGGTTAGTGAATCGGCAGGAGAAAAATAATTCTTACATTTCACCTACCGGATCATAGGTTTCTTCAGGTTCTGCTTCGAAATATACATCGATGAACATCAGCTCTTCCACACGATCCTGAGCGGCCGTAAAAGCTGCTCTGAATTCGAACTCAGGCTCCTTTACGCCGTCTCTTGCCGTTTTGTCAAAAGGGATATCCACTGCCAGAAAAATACCCAATTCATTTAAACGACCTGCAAATATTTCAAATTCCTCCATATCAATGACTTCCAGTTGCGGTATTTCCCGCTGCTTCATTTTCTCAGCAACTTCGCGGACTTCGCCGGTCTGATATCTTACTTCATGGAACATTTTTGTCACCTCCCATGCTTGTGTCATGTCTGTTACAATATTATACTTGAATAATTCCGCTTTTAAAAGTAGAATTAAGTTAAGCAAAATGAGCAGTTAATGCACTATAGTGGATTTGGAGAGAATATGAAGAAAATCGGAAACCGATACATCATTTTGATCGTTTTTATGATTTTCGGTATTGTAATAGCGTTACAGTTTAAAAGCACACTGAATGAGAAGAGGATTACTTCCTC
>JAEZLF010000061.1 GCA_023435925.1 Bacillota bacterium | reverse complement strand
AAAGTATCATCAAAATTGATGATGCGTCTGCAGAACAGGCAGCGGCTATAGAACAAATCAAGCAGGGACTTAACCAGGTATCCTCTGTTGTGCAGACAAATGCTGCAACTGCGGAGGAAAACTCGGCAACCAGCGAAGAAATGTCTGCACAGGCTGCCACACTACATAAGGAAGTTGGTAATTTCATGCTCAAAAATGGATATGAGAAGGACAGTTTTGCGTCTATCGCTCCCTTAAGAGAACCTGTAAAAGAGGGTCCGGCTTTATTAGAGGTCGCGGCGGCTCTTGGAAAATATTGAGGTCGCGCTGATTTGACAATCATCGAAAATATTCCTTAGTAACAGAAGCAAAGAACACTGACGGGTTTGAAGGAGGTAGCGGATTGGACAATTTCTCAAGCGATTCCATGCTGGACGCTTTTATATATGAAACCACTCAAAATATAGAGCAACTCGAAGCGGCGATACTAACGAGTGAAAAAGCAGGCTGCTTTTCACCGCAGGCAGTGAACGAAATATTCAGGGTTATGCACACGATCAAGGGCTCTTCCGCTATGATGATGTATAACAATATTTCATCGCTTTCTCATGTCATAGAGGATCTCTTTTATTTTATACGGGAAGAAAGACCTGAAAGCATGGACTGCGCACTCCTTTCGGATTTGGTTTTCGAGTGTGTCGATTTTATTAAGCTGGAGATGGAGAAGGTCAAAAATTCTGATAACCTTGACGGAGATCCTTCAGGCCTGATTGAAAACATCAAGGAATTTCTGTCCTCTATTAAGGGGGAACCACAAAACAATGATGCTCCTAGAACAACAGCACAAAAAGAAGTCGAGCAGCAATATTACTTGTCACCTGCACCAAAAGGTAAAAATTCAGAACAAAAATGGTATGAAGCGGTCATCTATTTTGAGGATGGCTGTGAAATGGAGAATATCCGGGCTTTTACTATCGTCCACAATTTGAAAGATATTGTGACGGAATTCAACTACTTTCCGGAGGATATCATCGAAAATCCTGACAGTGTGCAGATAATACGGGAACAAGGCTTCAGGATAAGGCTCATAAGTGATAAAAGCATGAAGGAATTACACGATTTTTTCACAAGCACCGCTTTTATCCGAGATATTGAGGTTACTGAGCTTCCAGACAACCATATATCCGAGCAGGATTGTATGGATCAAGAAACTGCCATACAGGAATCTCCCATCAAAATAGCCAAGCTGCAGGCTGAAGATTTTGGGCAAGTTGAAAACAGGAGCTCCCATCAGAGTATTATCAGCGTCGATGTTATGAAGCTGGATAAGATGATGGATCTGATGGGAGAAATGGTAATCGCCGAGGCGATGGTCACGCAGAACCCCGAATTGCAGGCGCTTAAGCTGAATAGCTTCTATAAAGCCGCTCGTCAGCTTCGTAAAATTACAAGCGAAATGCAGGATATGGTTATGTCCATACGAATGGTTCCGTTGGCAGCGACCTTCCATAAAATGTATCGTATTGTGAGGGATATGGGCCGGAAACTCAATAAAGAGGTACAACTGACGTTAATCGGGGAAAACACTGAGGTTGATAAGAATATCATTGAGCATATTTCCGATCCGCTGATGCATCTTGTCCGCAATGCCGTTGATCATGGAATTGAAGATCCAGGTGAAAGAACGACCGCAGGCAAGCAAAAATCAGGACAGGTAATACTGGAAGCAAAAAATGCCGGAAGCGATGTTCTATTAACTGTCCGTGATGACGGTAAGGGCCTCAGCAAGGGAAAAATTCTGGAAAAAGCACGGGAGAACGGCTTACTGAGCAAACCGGAAAATGAAATGACCGACAAGGAAATCTACAACCTGATCTTCCTGCCCGGATTTTCCACTAACGACAACGTAACAGAATTCTCTGGACGGGGTGTTGGAATGGACGTAGTGGTAAAGAACCTGGAAGCAGTGGGCGGTTCGGTATCCATAGACAGCGTAGAAGGTTCCGGAACGGTAACAACAATGAAAATACCTCTCACACTGGCAATCATAGACGGAATGAATATCCGGGTAGGCGGCACCAAGTATACACTCCCTACAACATCCATAAAGGAAACCTTTCAAGCAAGGGAAAAAGACATTATTCAGGATCCTGACAGCAATGAGATGATCATGGTTCGAGGAGAGTGTTATCCCGTCGTCCGAATTCATGAAATATTTGCTGTCCAAACGGAAATCACCGACCTGACCAAAGGAATTATGCTCATGATTGAGCAGGATGACAAGAGCATCTGTCTTTTCGCTGACGAGCTTCTAGGCCAGCAGCAGGTAGTCGTCAAGGCCCTTCCGGCCTACATGAAAAACATACGAAAAGTGGAAGAGCTGGCAGGCTGTACGCTCCTTGGGGATGGCAGTATAAGTCTGATTCTTAATATTGGCGGGTTGATCTGCATGGAATCATAAACAATGTTTTATATAAGATAAAAACGCAAAAGGAGGCTGTAAAAAATGGCACAGACTGACTTACTGGACTTTACGGAACAGGAAGAAGATACGCTGAAAGGAAAGTACCTCATCTTCTCCATGGAGAACGAGCTGTATGGAATCGAGATCCGTTACATTACCGAAATTATTGGTATTCAGCCCATTACGGTAGTTCCTGAGATGCCGCAGTATGTAAAAGGAATCACCAACCTTCGGGGTAAAATCATTCCTGTCATGGATGCGCGACTGCGTTTCAAAAAAGCGGGCAGAGAATATGACGATAGAACCTGTATTATCGTCCTTGATGCGAATGATATTTCAACCGGTCTGATTGTAGACAGCGTTTCTGAGGTAATCGTCATAGCTGACGAGGACATAGCGCCTCCTCCGGATATCAATAAAGGCGGTCTCAAATACATCAAGGGCATAGGCAAGGCTGATGGAAACGTCAAACTGCTTCTGGATTGCCAGAGAATATTGACAGACGATGAGTCCGATTTTCTCAGTTTCGTGACTTGATATGGAAACTCTTTAAA
>JAEZLF010000043.1 GCA_023435925.1 Bacillota bacterium | reverse complement strand
AAACGCTGGACCGGTATGAATGCCGCCATGGAATGGGTTATACCCGTATTTATGGTGAAAGAGGCGGAATAGGCGCTGAAGTGTTATTCTTTGTACCACAGAACTTCAATGGTGAAGTACAGAAGGTCCGAATAAGAAACACAAGCAGTGAAAGTAAGAGAATCACACTGTTTTCTTTTATAGAATGGTGTCTTTGGAATGCTTATGATGATATGACCAATTTCCAGAGGAACTTCAACACAGGCGAAGTCGAACTTGAAAATAATACGATTTTTCATAAAACGGAATACAGAGAACGGCGGAACCACTTTGCTTTCTATTCGGTAAATACAGATATTACAGGCTTTGATACAGACCGCAATGCCTTTGTCGGCCAATATAACGGCTTTGATGCACCGAAAGCGGTTGTCGAAGGCAAATCCTGTAACTCCATTGCAGATGGATGGTCTCCTGTTGCTTCTCACAGCTTTGAGCTTACACTGAATGCAGGAGAACAAAGAGATTTTGTTTTTGTCCTCGGTTATGTTGAAAACCGGGAGACCGGTAAATGGGAAGCCCCGGGAATCATTAACAAAACGATCGCAAAAGAAATGATCTCCAGATTTTCTACAGTGGAGCAGGTGGAGCGAGCTTATGCAGAACTGAGGGAGTACTGGAATGTACTCTTGTCGAAATTTATAGTGAAAAGCTCAGATGAAAAATTGAATCGCATGGTGAACACTTGGAATCAATATCAGTGTATGATTACCTTCAACATGTCCAGAAGCGCATCCTATTTTGAATCCGGCATAGGTCGAGGGATGGGGTTCCGTGACTCCAACCAGGATATACTTGGGTTTGTGCATCAAATACCCTATAGAGCGAAGGAAAGGCTTTTGGATCTTGCAGCGACACAGCTGGAGGATGGAGGAGCCTATCATCAATATCAGCCTCTGACGAAGAAAGGAAATAACGAGGTCGGAGGGAATTTTAACGATGATCCGTTATGGTTGATATTAGCCACAGCTGCATACATAAAAGAAACAGGAGATTTTAACATATTGGAAGAGCCGGTTCCCTTTGACAACAATCCTGCAAAGTCCGCCAGTATGTTTACTCACCTGCGCAGGTCTTTTTATCACGTGGTAAACAATCTGGGTCCGCATGGTCTGCCCCTCATAGGGCGAGCAGATTGGAACGACTGTCTGAACCTGAACTGCTTCTCGACTACGCCGGATGAGTCTTATCAGACTACCACCAGTAAGAATGGCAAGGTAGCTGAATCGGTTCTCATTGCAGGGATGTTTGTATACATCGGAAATGAGTATGTGAAAATATGCGAAAATATGGAACTGTTTGATGAAGCAAAAACTGCAAAATCCCATATCCAGACAATGAAAGAATCCGTATTAAAGTATGGATATGACGGAGAATGGTTCCTTCGTGCTTATGATGATTTTGGAAACAAGGTGGGAAGCAGTGAGAATGAAGAGGGAAGGATTTTTATCGAAACCCAGGGCTTCTGCTCGATGGCAGGAATCGGTCTTGAGACTGGCGAAGTTCAAAAGGCACTGGATTCCGCGTGGAAGTATCTTGACACGAAGCATGGAATGGTACTTCTGAATCCTGCATACACCAGATATCATGTAGAACTAGGTGAAGTGTCCTCCTATCCGCCTGGATACAAAGAAAATGCCGGCATATTCTGCCACAATAATCCATGGATCATGGCCGCAGAGACGATACTCGGCAGAGGAGACAAGGCCTTTGAGTGCTATTCGAAGATTGCGCCCGCATACAGAGAAGAGATCAGTGATATGCATAGAATGGAACCCTATGTTTACTCTCAGATGATTGCAGGAAAAGATGCAGGAAGGCATGGGGAAGCCAAGAATTCATGGCTGACCGGCACTGCGGCGTGGAATTTTGTCGCTATTTCACAGTTCATATTGGGTATCAAGCCCGATTATGACGGGATCGCCGTTGACCCGTGCATACCGAAGGAGTGGGATGGCTTCAGCATTATAAGACATTTCAGAGGTGCGGTATATGAGATTGATGTGAAGAATCCGCAGCATGTATCAAAGGGTGTGAAAAAGCTGATGATTGACGGTAAGGAATTCATCGGGAACATGCTGCCCATATTCAGCGATGGGAAGAAACATATGGTTGAAGTGGTAATGGGGTAGGACATTTTTCTCAAACGGACAGGAAGTGGTAAAAGCTTCGTAAAGCTCTGAAGAAGGGCTTTACGAAGCTCTTTTGTTGATTGAGAAGGAAGCCTTTTCGGACATCATTGCATTACGGGGCAATACTCCGAGGTTGCGTCACACCCCCTCCTGCCACATGTGATTTTTGGGTCGAAAAACTTAGATAGAAGATATAATCTCTTCATTCATGAAGATAATGAGCGTCTTTGACGGAATTATGTCACGATAGCACTTTACTTTGGTGAAGTTTTAAAGTAAAATAGCAGATGTGTACTATATATAAAAAGAGGAGCGTGGGGTTTGTGAAAAAGGTTATTACGTTGGCATTGGTGATTATTACGTTGACAGCATTGGTTTTTACAGGATGTTCATCATCAGGGGGTACTGATAAATCCTGGAGCAAGGTCAAGGACAAAGGTGAGATGATCATGGGATTGGATGACAGCTTCCCTCCTATGGGCTTTCGAGATGAAAATAATGAGATCACAGGTTTTGATGTAGATGTTGCGAAGGAAGTATGCAGCCGTTTGGGTATCAAGCTGACTCTCCAGCAGATCGACTGGACAACAAAGGAGCAGGAACTCAATACCGGGAAAATCGATTGTATCTGGAATGGTTTTACGATAACAGCTGCTCGTAAGGAACAAGTTCTGTTCACAAAGCCGTATATGAGCAATCATCAAGTGCTGGTTGTAAAAGGTGAATCAACGCTGGCAAAGCTTTCGGATTTTGAAGGGAAGAAGCTGGCACTTCAGGCAGGATCAAGTGCTGCAGATGCTTTAGAGTCTTCGGCAGATTTCAAAGCAAAGCTGGGTGAAGTGATTGAATTTGATGATAACATGCTTGCCCTAATGGACCTTGAAAAAGGCGGAGTAGATGCTGTTTTGATGGATGAGGTTGTTGCCAATTATAACATTCAGGTCAAACAGGCAAACTTCAAGGTTGTTGAGGAACCGCTGGCTACAGAGGATTATGGTATCGGTTTCCGTCTGGCAGACAATGCGCTGATGACAAAGGTACAGGAAACCCTGGATGCGATGGCTAAAGACGGCAAGCTTGCAGAGATTTCTGACAAATGGTTTGGTAAGGATGTAACGGCAGGAAAATAACGAGCCTTTCTACAAACAATAAATTTTCTTTGAACCGATGTGTTATAATCCGTTTTATCATAATGAGGGGGTAAGTTCAGCTTGAAATTTCTGGGGCTTCTTTTTGAAGGTTCGTTCGTCACATTGCAGGTGTTTTTCCTGACGCTGCTGTTTTCGCTTCCATTGGGACTGCTTGTCGCTTTTGGCAGGATGTCAAAATACAGACTTGTCAGTGGGATCGTCAAGCTCTATATTGATATCATGAGGGGTACGCCGTTGATATTGCAGCTTATTATCGTATACTTTGCGCCGTATTACCTGTTTGAACTGAATATCGACAGGTTTATTGCAGCAGTGGCGGCCTTTGTGTTGAATTATTCGGCGTATTTCGCCGAGATATTCAGGGGCGGGATTCAGTCCATGCCAAAAGGTCAATATGAAGCAGCGGAGGTGCTGGGCTTTACGAGAAAACAAACCTTCATAAGAATTATTCTGCCTCAGGTAATCAAGAGGATTTTACCCCCTATCAGCAACGAGGTTATCACATTGGTAAAGGATACGGCTCTTGTACAGGTTCTTGGTGTTTCAGAGCTCTTCAGAGTGGCTAAAAATGAGGCATCAAGAATTTCCTCTGTGACGCCGCTTTTTACTGCAGGCGTGTTCTACTTTGTAAT
>JAEZLF010000036.1 GCA_023435925.1 Bacillota bacterium | reverse complement strand
GCAACGTAGCGAACACGGTAGATTTCTCGGAGGGGGAAAGTGTGGTACAATCATCTCGATTTCTCGCCCACACTAAGGCAGACGAAACTCCACAAGCTTGCCTGTTCCAGTAATGTTCTGATCGGTTCCTTCTTGCGCAGCATATCGAGATCTTGAGTTTCCGCGCTTGGCGGTGAGGGCTTCTCGGCACGCCTCCACCTCAGAGATGCGTCGCTGAGTTTCGTGGTGCCGAGCCTTTTATATGGGCACAACCGATGGAAATGTTGCCGTGAGCGGGGCACGTCGAGTGCGTGGCGTTGATGTCGAGGCAATAGGGAAGAGTACTCTAAAATGCCCGAGAAATCGGGCTTTTTGTCGTTTTGGGGCTGGAAATTGTAGGTTAACGGTAGTATAATCATTTCTACAAGGAAACACATCCATTGCAGCGGGTGCGGTAGCGTACAGAGCAGGATGGATGGGGTTTGGTACAGAGCAGGATGGATGTCGGGTCGGCGCGAGTGAGCAGGATGGATGCAACAATAGAGTAATAAGGTAGCCTATTCGATTGTGATATGAAGAGGATTTGAGTAGTATAATGAAGAAGCTGCTCTATGTATTTTTTATTTTAGTACTGCTCGTCGCGATGCCTGTTCTTATTGGAAGAATAGTCAGCATTGGCATCGTGGATTGGTTAGTGGTTGATAATGATTGGATTGGATTTTGGGGTGGATATCTTGGGGGATTACTAACATTGGTTGGCGTAATAATCACGATCAAGTATATGAGAGCAGATTCTGACGAGAAACAGCGTATGTCTGTAATTCCATATATATCGGTTGACCATAATGTTTTTCGGGAATATGATAGAAAAGACGTTGAATTTGGGCTATCAAGTTTTTGCTCAGAGAAACGCAGTCAACAGCACATCTTGTATTTTGATGAAATTTTGATGTTTGGAAGTTTAAAAAATGTTGGTTTAGGTCCTGCGATTAATTGTAGCATTAAAGAAGTTCAAATCGGTAAACGAAATGTTATGTCTGCTACCAGTAAAATTAGTGTGCTGATAATTGGCGAAACATCGATATTTATATTAGAGTATAATCAAATAGGGTTTAGTGCAGAGCAGCTAGGGAAGGAGTTAGTTGATCACTATAATCAATATTGGATCAATGGAAATATTCAATTGGATGTGCCTGAATTAACTGTGAAATTCAGCTTGTGCTTTGAAGATGTCATGGGAAACAAGTACAGACAAAAAGTGATCTTTTCTGGACAGCTAGAACAACCCCAAGAGGATGCCGCTAATACTGCGAGGTTTTTGTTTCAAAGTATTGATAAACCGGAATTGTATACCGAAAAGTAAGTTTTGGCAGTTGAGACCTTTCCAATTCTTGTGCCCATGGTTATGACGAAGAATTAAAAAGACATATGCCTGCAATCCAGGGACTCGTAGAATGTATTTGATTACCGCACCCGAACGCCCCGAATGTTCTGTCGTTCGAGGACGGCGCATTCCTCCATTGGCAAAGAGATAGGAATTAAGGAGGCGACGTATTATATGCCTGAACGAGGTTTGCTTCTCGATGATGGGGTTCATCTCTTAGACAAAAAAATAACAATCCCTTTTATAGAGTACCTGTTTCTAAAAAGCAGCATGCCGGATGCGCAGCTGAAGAAATATAAAGAAGCTGGAACACGTATCGGTGCCGCAAACTGGACAATTCCAGGCTTTATGCCAATACCCTATCTTGCAAAGATAATTAATAGAAACATAAGCCCGGCAGAAATCGATACCAAATTTTCGCAGGGCTTTCTTGAAAACGATGAGGAAGAAGTGAAGAAACTCTTTGCGTATATGCCGGAAGATCTTGATACTAAATACCACGCTGCCTTTGAGGAAATCATTTTTTCGTATACAAACCAGCGTTACATAGCCTGCACAGCCTTGCTTTTTCCTCTGCTTGAAGGAATCGTGCGCGATTGCAACGGCCATGACAAAGCTTGTGTTAATGTAGAAGGCAAAAAGGCAGCCGAAAACGGCTCATACAATGCGCCAACAATAGATGCAGACCTGAAAAGCGTTAACATATTCTTAGAAAATTACTTCGCTGCTGGCATTACACCATCTTCCGCCATCACAAAACGAAACACGATCTTGCACGGCGAGTCTTTTCAAACCGATAAAATGACGTGCATCCGTCTTTTGAACTGTATCCACAGCGTACTGAGCATAAGGACAATGGTTGACTCCTGCTCATATCTAATAGAGAAGTATCAAAAGGAACAAGGCGTTCGGGAATAAGAGAAAAAAAGGTGGAGAATATGGGCAGAATCAAGCAGATCGCCATTCATGGCTATAAAAAATTCAAGAACTTCCAGCTGGATTTTCATAATGGAATTAATATCATTATCGGTGAAAACGAATCAGGGAAAACCACTGTCATAGAAGCAGTAAATATTGCTCTAAACCAGTGGTATCGGACAGCAGACAAAAGTATAATTGAGGAATTAATTAATCGTGAATTTCTGAATGAATTCTATGCAACGCCTTCAGTTGTTACACTTCCTAAGATTGTAATAGAGGTAGTGTTTGATTTGCCTGACCTGCCGGCTCAGTCAGATTATTATGGTCAGGAATATGAATATATTAACTCGCGTGGTGATTTGTACGGAATTTCATTTCGCTGCGAATTAAATGATGCATACATTCAGGGTTTACTCCCCAATATAAATGCCGGCCTGATTCCATTCGAATATTATGATTTTTCATGGAAGACATTTGGTGGAGGACAATTCCTGTCACTAAAAAGTCCCGTGAAATATCTAGCCATTAATACTTCGGAGCAGACTAGTGCTACATCGTTTAATTATTACAATAAAAGGATTTTTAACAATACATATTCCGAAAGCGACAAACTAAAATACAAAAACAATTTTCGTGACCAAGTAAAAAATGCCTTTGGAGCTATTGCTTTAGATAACATTGATGTGGACAAAAAATTTGCTGTAGACAATAAGCGAATTATCTTAGAGAACATGTTAGCAATCACAGAAAACGGCATACCTCTTGAGAACAAGGGCAAAGGCCGAGAAAATCTTATTAAGACACAAATTGCGCTTGACAATGCCAAGGAACGAACGGAAGTTATTACTATTGAGGAACCCGAAAATCACTTAAGCCACACCACGCTTCGCAAAATGATTAACGATATTGGTGGGAGTCATGAGAATAAGCAGCTGATTATAACCACACATAATAGTTTGATTGTCACCAGCCTCGGGCTTAAAAACCTTATTTGGATAAATGGCAATAGGGGGATCAGTTTTTCTGATATTCCGGAAACTGCAGCCAACTATTTTGCCAAGCTTGATAATAGCAACTTGCTACAATTTTTGCTTGCTGAAAAAGCCATTCTCGTTGAGGGGGCGACAGAATATCTGTTATTGCCGGAGATTTACAAAACCATTTATCCGGGATCGAGCCTTCATGCAGATGGGATTGATATTATTTCGTGTGCCGGACTTTCATACAAACAATACCTCGAAATTGCTAAGCTAACGAACCATAAGGTTGCAGTAATTACAGATAATGATTCTAAGCCAGAAAATATTGATTATATGAATGCATATAATACTGAAAATGAATGGTCGCATGTCTTTATGTCAACAGACACGGGTGCGAATGGATGGACGTGGGAAGCCAATATTTATTCATTAAATAGATCATTAATTGAAGGCCTCATTACACATCGGGAAGGAGCACAGTATCTTTTTCACGGAAGAGATTTTGGACTCTACTTAGGAAAGATGCTGAATAACAAAGTTGAAACCGCTTATCAGCTGTTGCCCAGAGCTGGAGAGCTAAGTTGCCCTCCATATGTTAAGGAGGCGTTTGAATGGATAAGAAGTTGCTAATGGCTGTCGCCGGATCCGGCAAAACATATTACATTTGTAACTCTATTAACCCTGAAAAGCGGAATCTTATTTTGGCGTTTACGCATGAGAATATCAAGAACATTCTTCGAGAATTACTTGTGCGCTTCCACACCATCCCAGAAAACACAAATGTATCAACATTTCATGGGTTTCTCTTCGGAGATTGTGTCCAGCCATACCACAGATTGATATGCGGTTTATATGGAGCTCAGCATTTTAGCTGTGAGGGAGTAATGTTCCTGCAACCACCTAAGCCTATAATTAACGGAAAATTCAATTTTATGTATGTCAAAGATAACAAGATGAAGCACTACATACCCCGGAAAAAATATTACTGCTCGCTCATGGCCAAACTGATACTGAAAAATAGTGACACCTTATTGCCGGCTGTGCTTAATAGGGCTAACAAGTTCTATGATGCTATTTTCATAGATGAATATCAGGATTACAGAAATGAGGAATATGAGCTGTTGTCGGAGTTAATACAGGATTTTAGAGGAGATGTTTTATTGGCAGGTGATTATTATCAGCACTCGGTAAGTGGAGATAATAATACCGGAAAGCCTTTCGGTACGGCACAGAATCCGAAAACCTATCCCGAATATAAAAAACTAATTATGGGACTTGGCATCGCTGTCGATGAAACCGACCTCGGAAAGTCAAGGCGCTGCTCAAAACTCGTTTGCGATTTCGTAAAGTCCAAGATGGGTATTGAAATAGAATCATTTGATGACCATGCCGGTGAAGTGATTCAGGTTTCAGATGCTGCTGAAGCTAATCGTATTATATGTGATGATAGCATTTGCAAACTATTATTGCGGGACTCTGGAAAGTACCTGTTTACATGCTGCAATTGGAGTTATTCTAAAGGCGATACGTATGAGAAAACCTGCGTGATTTTAACTGAAGACTCATCTGATATGATGAAGGATAGTTTTCGACATGATCGCATAGCCCCGATTACAAGAAACAAACTGTATGTTGCCCTGACC
>JAEZLF010000023.1 GCA_023435925.1 Bacillota bacterium | reverse complement strand
CATCGCACCAGACCATGGCAATTCTGTCCGGTGTTTCAACTGCGATCTCGTCTACGACATCATAGGCGTAATTGAAATCACCGGGAAGGTTGATACTAAAATTCTCATATAAATCTTCATAGGAATTATAATCATGTTTCGATATAAATTTCTTAAGCATATTGAAAACCTCTTTATTATTAATTTTTTATATTTTTGAGCCTAAAAAATAATTGCCAGGAATTTTGCTGTTTTACCCCCGATCGCCTTCATACCATGATTATAGCCGGAGTCAAAGTATAATGAATCACCTTCATTCAATACCAATTGATGACCGTCAATATAAATCATGAGAGTACCTTCAAGGACATAGTTAAACTCTTGGCCAGGGTGTGAACTAAAATGGATCGGAGCATCCTCTGCGGTTGGTTCAACACACACTCTGAAGGGCTCAGCTTTCTTGTTGACGAAGTTATATGCAAGACTTTGGTACTTATAAGGATTCCTTCTGTCCACACTAACCCCTTTATCCTTCCTGACAAGGCTATATGTGCGGAGTTTGGGACCATCACCGGTCAGAATAGCAGTCAGCTCGACGTGAAACTTCGTTGCCAGCTCATATAAAAAGCCAATAGGGATATCGATACTGCCGCTTTCATATTGCTGGTAGGTTTCAACAGAAATACCCAGTTCGCTTGATAATGCTTCTTCTGAAAATCCTGCTATCTCACGCAAGTCCTTAATTCTGGCGGCAATTTGTTTTATCTGGTCTGACATACATATCATCCTTTCACTTGTTACTTAATCGTATGGACAAATCATAGCACAAAGAATTTATAAAATAAAGGAAGGTTAACCTACTGAATTCATGTACGGCAATAAAACGTAAAAAAAATGAATGAATTCATTTACCAGATGCTTCATTCATTTACCGGATATTTACAAGGAATAGTTATGTTTCATTGGCTGTGCTACGTATATCAGCGGCAAATTCTGCTGCCGCTTTTGACAGAGGGACATTCCTCAATGTTGCGATTCCCAGCTTCCTCTTTGGTATTGGGTCTGTTTGCTCGAGAATGAACAGCTCGCCGCCGGAAACCAATGCATCTGCGCTTTCTTTTAATACATAAGCTACCCCAAGTCCAATCCTTGCATATTCCACCAACAGCTCCATACTTTCAAGCTCTATTTCGGGGATGACATTCCGATCTCTTGCAGAGAAATAGGAATCCAAATTCCGTCTGGTAGCACTCTGCTTTTGAAGCAGCAATAATGGCAATTCGAGTAGCTCGTTCATATTGATAGGCTTTCCTGCATACCGGCTAAAACGGGGAGAAGCGACAAAAACATCCCTGACCTCACGGAATAAGGTGGTCTCAATATCAGGATCATCGGTGGGAAGTGTAATGATGCCAAAATCCACTTCACCCTTTTTCATGGATGCAATAATACCCGGAGTGGTTCGATTAATGATTTGAACCTTAATTTCCGGATATTTCTTTATAAACTGCTGCAAATACGGCGTCAAAAAATATCGCAAAACAGTGTCTCCAACACCTATTTTGAGTTCTCCCAAATGAAGGTTCTGCATTTCTTCAATTTTGTGCTCTGCCGACTTTAAAAGACTGTAAGCCTGTTCCACATAGCTGAATAATAATTCACCTGCTGCTGTTAGCCTGATACTTCTCGGTCCGCGTATGAAAAGCCGGCTTCCAATGCTGTCCTCCAAGCCTTTAACAGACTGGCTGACAGCAGATTGGGAAATAAAAAGCTCCCTGGCGGCTGCAGAAAAACTGCCCGATTTGGCTACAATATAAAATACTTTATAAAGCTCAAAGCTAATATCCATAAGAAATCCTTATGTTAAATATTAAATAGATTAATTATAATAATGGATTATATCATTGTATAATAGTTTTGTGAAGTAGAAGAAATATATGCAATTAAAATGGCACTTGCCGGAATAGAGGTCTATGATGAATGAGATGACACAAAGAAGTACTGTAAGACGTATTTTTGCAGAGAAGAAAAAGGGCTATGATGTTGAAGCACAAGGCCTTTTTACAGATTTAAAATCCAACCTGGGGATAGTCGGACTGAAGGACATCCGCATTATAAACCGGTATGATATAACAGACATTTCTGATGATGAATATGAGGCTTCCCGTAATGTCATTTTCTCAGAACCTCCCGTGGATCATTTATATGAAGAAAATGTCGAGTTTGCTCCGGATGAAAGAGTATTTGCCGTTGAATACCTCCCCGGACAATATGATCAGAGAGCAGATTCAGCATCTCAGTGCATTCAATTCTTAACGCTTGGTGTAAGGCCAAGATGTAAAGCAGCTAAGCTGATTGTTCTAAAAGGAAATATATCCGGGGAGGACTTTGAGAAAGCTAAGGCTTACTGCATCAACCCGGTAGATAGTCGGGAAGCCGCGATGGATAAGCCGTCAACACTGGATGTTGAGCTGGATTATCCGGGAGATGTTACTCTGCTTACGGGTTTTTGTAAAATGAAATTAGCTGAATTAGAGGAACTCCAGAATAAGCTGGGCATGGCAATGTCTCTCGAAGATCTGGAGTTTTGCAGACAATATTTTAACGAAGCAGAGCATAGAGATCCTACTATCACGGAAATCAGACTCATCGACACCTACTGGTCTGATCACTGCCGCCATACCACCTTCCTTACAAAGATTGGTGAGGTTGAGTTTGAAGAAGGACCCTTCAGTGGATTTATGAAATCGGTCTATGAGCAATACTTGTCTTCCAGGAGATTTGTTTATGCTGAAAAAGACAAAGATATCTGCTTGATGGATATGGCGACCATTGCTATGAAGGAACTGAGAAAGCAGGGAAAATTAGCTGATTTGGATGTTTCGGATGAAATTAATGCATGCAGCATTGTAGTCAATGCAAATGTGAACGGAAAAGACGAAGAATGGCTTGTCATGTTTAAAAATGAGACACACAACCATCCGACAGAAATTGAACCTTTTGGCGGAGCGGCAACCTGCCTCGGCGGTGCAATCCGGGACCCTCTCTCGGGAAGATCCTATGTATACCAGGCCATGAGGGTTACCGGCAGCGGCGATCCAAGAACGAAGGTCAAGGATACACGGCCGGGTAAACTGCCGCAGAGGAAGATTACAACAGGTGCTGCTCTGGGATACAGCTCCTATGGTAACCAGATTGGTATTGCAACAGGACAGGTTTCGGAGATCTATGATGAAGGCTATGTGGCAAAGAGAATGGAGATTGGTGCAGTAATCGGGGCGGCTCCAAAAAAGAATGTGATCCGGCTAAAACCCGAAGCAGGCGACAGTATCATTCTTCTTGGCGGAAGAACCGGGCGGGATGGCTGCGGCGGTGCCACAGGCTCGTCTAAGGAGCATGATGAGCAGTCCATTCTTACCTGTGGAGCAGAGGTGCAGAAAGGAAATCCACCTACCGAACGAAAAATTCAACGGCTTTTCCGTAATTCGGAAGTGAGCCGCATGATTAAAAGATGCAATGACTTTGGCGCCGGCGGTGTATCGGTAGCAATCGGCGAATTGTCGGAAGCGTTGGACATTGATTTGGACAAGGTGCCTAAAAAGTATGAAGGCTTGGACGGTACAGAGCTGGCAATTTCAGAGTCTCAGGAAAGAATGGCAGTAGTTGTTTCAAAAAAGGATGAGGCTAAATTTATAGAGGCCGCGGCAGACGAAAATCTGGAAGCAACACAGGTTGCCGTTGTAACAGATACCGGCAGACTGCGGATGATATGGCGGGAAAAGGTCATCGTGGATATCAGCAGAGATTTTCTTGATACCAATGGTGTGAAACAGAATACGGATATTCGGGTAACCGCACCGAAAAAGCATACAGCTTCTTTAAAGAATGATGAAAATGATCCCGGAGAAGCTTGGACTGCAAACCTTGGCAAGCTTGAAAACTGCTGTCAGAAAGGTCTGGTGGAGCGCTTTGACAGTACCATAGGAGCCGGTACCGTACTCATGCCTTTTGGAGGAAAATATCAGCTGAGCCCATCGGAGGGAATGGCGGCCAAATTGCCTGTACTGGAAGGAGACACTTCCACATGTACATTGATGTCTCACGGATTCAATCCTCAAATATCCAGATGGAGTCCTTTTCATGGCGCAGTTTATGCAATTGTGGAGGCTGTCGCAAGAATTGCCGCTATGGGCGGAGATTATCGGAAAATCAGGCTGACACTCCAGGAATATTTCGAAAAGCCGGGCAAGGATCCGCAAAGATGGGGAAAGCCCTTCAGTGCACTGCTGGGTGCATATTATGCGCAATTGAAGCTTGGACTGCCGGCAATTGGGGGAAAAGACAGTATGTCGGGCACCTTTAAGGATTTGGATGTTCCGCCTACCCTTGTTGCATTTGCGGTGGCTGCATCAGAGGCGGATCTGGTACTTTCAACGGAATTTAAGCAGGCGGGAAGCCAGATCATTCTTTTGGAATTGGATCGTGACACAAATGACCTGCCTGATTTTCAGCAGTTGGAACAGAATTATGTCCGGATCCATGAGCTTGTAAAAGCAGGCAAAATACTGTCCGCTCATTCTGTAAGAAGTGGGGGAATAGCGGAGGCTGTCAGCAGAATGTGCTTTGGAAACATGATGGGCATTGAGTTAAAAAGTGACGCAAGCAATATGGAGCTGTTTGTTCCACGATATGGCTCAATTGTACTTGAAAT
>JAEZLF010000018.1 GCA_023435925.1 Bacillota bacterium | reverse complement strand
GCCGCACCGGGCTATGCGATTTACGTAATCATACTTCTGGCCGGCTGGCAATTTGGTTCCTCTATGGTAATTTTTATTTCCGGCTTGAAAAACATCCCCAGGGATTTATATGAAGCAGCCAATATCGACGGCGCGGGCAAGATCCGATCCTTCTTCAACATTACACTGCCCATGCTGTCTTCGGTGATACAATTTAACTTGATTCTGCAGACCATCGGCGCTTTCCAGGTATTTACACAGGGCTTTATTATTACAAAGGGCGGCCCAATGGATGAGACGCTATTTACTGTGCATTATATTTATGAAAAAGGCTTCCGGTATATGAGGCTGGGGTATGCCTCCGCCATGTCCTGGGTGCTCCTGATTTTAATTGCCGTTGTATCCGTTATCATTTTTATGTCCTCTAAATACTGGGTGTTTTATGAAAACGAAAAAAGCTCTTAATGTTAAATAAAAGGAATGGTTCAACGATGAAAACCTTTAAGAAAACTGCAAAGCATCTCTTTTTAATTGCCTTTGGACTCATTATGATTTATCCCGTACTGTGGATGTTTTTCAGCAGCTTTAAGGCAAGCAACGAAGTATTTACCTCAATGAAGCTGCTGCCTTCGGAATGGCATTTTGACAATTATATAAAAGGCTGGTTCGCGTTCCCGCGGATGAGCTTCACCACATTCTTTAAAAACTCGCTATTTATATCCTTTACGATTGTTGTGGGCAGTATCGTCAGCACATGTCTGGCGGCATACCCCTTTGCAAGACTAAACTTCCCGTTAAAAAAGGTTTGGTTTGCCATTCTGATGGGAACGTTAATGCTTCCTGGCCAAATATTGTTGATACCCCGGTATATCCTGTTTACCCGGCTCGGATGGACGAATTCCTATCTGCCCCTGACAATTCCGGCCTTTTTCGCACAGGTCAGCGGCGCATTCTTCATCTATCTGCTGATACAGTTTATGCGAAGCATCCCAATAGCATTGGAAGAATCAGCGGTTATCGATGGCTGCAGCTACTGGGGCATTTTCTTCCGGATCATTGTGCCCAATTGCAAACCGGCATTGTTTTCTGTTGGAATCTTCGCGTTTATATGGAGCTGGGATGACTTCCTCAATCAGTTAATTTACCTGGATTCTCCCGCTAAATTCACGGTATCTCTGGCACTTAGAATGTTCAATGACGATTCTGCGCTGATTAACTGGGGTTCCCTGTTTGGTATGTCGCTATTGGCTATTATGCCCTGTCTGATCATTTATGCCTGTGCGCAGAAGTACTTTGTGGAGGGTGTTGTTACGACAGGAATCAAGTAGTCAGTAAATAACCGGCATGGATGAATAAGTCTGTATGCCGCACTGATACTTTTTCTAACACGGAGGATAAAATGACAAACCGAGAACGTTTTCATAAGCTGATGAATGCAGACCCGACCATTGATCGGTATCCGGCGCTGGAATGGGCCATGTGGTGGGACAAAACCCTCCGTTTCTGGGAAACGGAAGGATTGCCGGAAAACATGAACAGCAGCGACCTGTTTCAACACTTTGGGCTGGATGATATCATCCAGTTCTGGCTGCCGCACAAAACGCCGGATTGTCCCAAAGACCGCATCCATGGAAGCGGAATCATGGAGAATGAAGAAGATTATGAGCGGATCAAGCCTTTTCTCTATCCCAAGGATGCCGTCCAACGGATGATGAAGGAGATTGAGGCGGCTATTCCCAGATACAACAGCGGTGAATCCATTGTCTGGTATACCATCGACGGATTCTTCTGGTTCCCCAGAGTACTTTTTGGCATTGAAAACCATATGTTCTCTTTCTATGACTATCCCGAACTATACCACCGTATCTGTAGCGATTTGCTAGAGTGGCAGATCGGAGTAGTGGATGAATTTGCAAAATATATGAAGGCAGATTTTATGACCATCGCCGAGGACATGAGCTACAACAATGGACCTATGATCTCGCAGGAGCTTTTCAATGAATTCATCAAGCCGTACTATGAGAAGCTGATTCCCGAAATCAAAAAGCATGGAACCCGCGTATTTGTAGACTCGGATGGAGATATTTCCAAAGCGCTGTCCTGGTTTGCCGGATCCGGGGTGGAAGGAATACTTCCTCTGGAACGTCAGGCGGGCGTGGATCTGGAAAAAATTCGGGAAGACTGGCCGGAATTTTTGTTGCTGGGCGGTTTTGATAAGATGTGTATGGCCAAAGGGAAAGAGGCTATTAGGGCAGAATTTGAGCGATTACTTCCTGTCATCCGGAAAGGCCGGTATCTGCCTGCAATGGACCACCAGACACCGCCGGGGACAACGATGGAAAACTACGGTTACTATGTTGAATTGCTGAAGGAATATGGCCTACAGGCCTGTCGGGATGTAACACGATAAGCGGCTAAACACTTGCATATATATTTCAGTGCTTTTTGTGCACGATGTGATGATACACGCTGTACCGGAAATATGGAACGGAACGCTTTGACACAGCGGTTCGACCGCCCGCACGTGAAATACGCGCGGCACATGGTGACATTGGAACATGGGGACATGGAGGATAAGATGACCGGGCAATGGATATGGTTGAACGACAATATCTCTACAGAAAACGAACGCGGTTGTTTCGCTGAATACTTCTATGTAGAAAACATGAATACAAGGATCTTGCTAAATATCAGCGCCGATACACGATACATCGCGTATATAAATGGCAAAGAAATCGGCAGAGGTCCCATTCGTTCAACGACGAATAACTGGTATTATGATGAAATCGATATAACGCCTTATGTAAAATGCGGTGGTAACCATTTCGCCGTAAGGGTGTGGAATTATGGCTGGTCAACCTACCAGTCGCTGGCATCGTCCGGCGGACTGGTATATGAAATGGTACAGGACGGCCGCGTGATCGCAGCCTCCGGGCCGCACACAAAATGTACAAGAGATTTGGGGCATAAGTACAATACGGTAAAGCGCAATGTGAATCTTGGCTTTACCGATTATTATGATGCGCGGAAATTTGACCACGAATGGCTGGAGAAAGCCGAGCTTACGGAAGACTGGGGATGTGCGAAGGGTGTCCGGGATACTTGGGGCAACCTGAAAAAACGTCCTATTAAGCCGTATCATTCTGAAATGAGGCTCCCGCAGCAGGTGGTGGAATACTGTGAAGTCAACAAAGGCTGTCAGCAATTGTCACTCAATACCCGCAAGGCATTTTTCGGAGACCGGCGGGATGCCGATGAAACCATTATGGCCGGTTTTATCGGCTTTATCATCGATTCTCCCTGTGATATGGACGGCAGGATTGCATTTCCAAACCGGCTTTGGACTGGTATTTTTGGTTGTTTCAAGGTGGACGGGACGGTTTATGAAGCGTCCAATACCTGCCGTGAGCTTGCGGTCCATTTGAAAAAAGGGAAGCAATTGTTTTTACTCCAGGTGTCGGCAAAGCATGATGATTTGTACTGTCATATAGAGTTCAAATACCCTCAGGAGCTGAATTTCAGCCCGATTGACGACCAGGCCCCAGGCACGTTTTTCGTCATTGGCCCCACCGACCGGGTTAGCGGGAATATGGACGGAAACGGCAGGATTTACGGCGGGCTGGATAAATTTGAAGGCATGGAGCCATATACGGAGCTGCACAGGAGGATATTCGCCTGTCAAAACCAGTCGGAGCTGTTGGAGTATAAGCAATACGTAAAATACATTGAACCGGAATATGTGTTTTTTGATGAGTATATCCTCTCACTGACAAAAAATGAAATACCGGTTAGAAAATATTCCATAACAAATGATGTTTGTGGAATCCTTTGGAATAATTCCGTTCCGACTATTTTGGCAAAACCCTCAGTGGGCGATTACACCAGACTTATCGTGGATTTCGGCGATATCTATGCAGGCAGCCTGGAGTTTTCATTGAAAGCATCTGAAGGCACAGTTCTGGATATTTACTGCTTTGAGAACATGTTTGGCGGCGAGGTGGATTATACCATCGGTCTAAACAATGCTGTCCGCTACATTTGCCGCAAGGGGTATCAGAGATACCGCTGCATGACAAGAATGGGCTGCCGTTTTGCTATGATTACGGTAAGAAACCAGACCGAAAATGTGGAACTGCTGTCTTTCCGGCTGCGGCACTCTACCTATGCACCGACCCATATTGGCTCCTTCCGCTGTAGTGACGCACAGCTGAACAAAATTTGGGAGGTCTCCAAACAAACCCACCTGCTTTGTATGGAGGACGCTTTTACGGACTGCCCGACCTTTGAGCAGGCTTTTTGGATCGGGGATGCCCAGATCAGTGCTTTTGTGAATGCGTACCTTTTTGGTGAATATGACCTAATCCGGCATAACCTGCTTCTGGCGGTTTCTGCGTCAAAGAACACGCCGTTGATGAATGCCCTTACCCCCACCGACTGGAATGTGGCCATACCTATGTGGATGATGAACTGGGTCATATCAGCTGACTTTTATGTCAAAATCACTAACGACAGGGACTTAATCAAAGAACTATATCCCCATCTCAAGGAAACCTTGAATTATTATGCCGGTTTTATTGACGAAAAGGGCGCCTTCCTAATTAACTCATGGAATCTGCTGGACTGGGCCGCCATCGATATTCACAACCACGGTATTGTGACCGGGCAGCAGGCGGTTCTGGCCTATTGCTTCCGGATTGCGGCCAGGTTTGCCGATGAGATGGGATATAGCCATGATGCAAAGGAATACAGCAGAATCAACGATAGGCTGCTGCAGTACATTGACCGGTATCTGTGGGAAGATTACAGCAAGATGTTTACGGATGGCTGGTCACCGGAGTTTGGATATTCCAAAACCGTCAGTATTCAAACCCATGCATTGCTGATGTTTTTTGATGGAATTACGGACAGCGATAAGCGCAGGATAGTGGAACAATATTTGGCTCAGCCTCCCGAATGCTTCCTGAAGGCAGGCTCTCCGTTTATTCTGTTCCACCTGTATGAGCTATGGGCTCAAAGCGGAAAGACCGGTCAGGCACTTGAGGACATGCGGGTCCGATGGAGTAATATGCTCCGTTATGACAGCACCACCTGCTGGGAGTCGTTCCCCGGCTTCCACGAAAACGCCCGAACACGGAGTTACTGTCATTCCTGGTCTTCATCACCTGTCTATTTCCTCAGCAAATATATACTGGGAGTGTTCAACGAGGCAGATGGATTCCGGAAGGTTCGGATTTCCCCTCCCGATACGGAGCTGGAATGGTGCGAAGGAAGTATACCAACGCCGCTGGGAATGCTTCAGATCCGCTGGAGCCGGGAAAACAACCGGAAGACCTGCTTTGTATCGGCACCGGGAGGAGTGGACATAGTGGTACCCGAAGCTTCCGGTTGGGAGATCACAGTGGAGAAGCTGGACGAACTGGCCAATATTTGAATGATCATCGGACTGTTAAGCTTGCGGCATGTTCCAGCGGCAAGCTTAACGGATGATTTTTTGCTGCTATTCCGGCACAGAGCATCCCTGTCTGTATGTCACATTCCGTAAATCTTCAGATCTCGATGTATGAAGTACTGATGTACTGCTTTTTTACAAGGAAGCGGTAGAAAGCAAATGAGAAGAATCTGTGAAAGTATAAATATCAGAGAAAAGCATAGCTTATTGGTATTGCTCCCTATATTTTTGAGCTGTTTTACCAGTCATGGAAAGAAAGTGAACTGAGAAAGTTTTGTAAGAGCTATACCCTACTTTTTCGGCAATCTCGTAAAAATGGAGATTCGTTTGCTCCAACAGTTCACGTGCCTTTTGAATACGGAAATAGTTCAACCAACCGTAGAAGCCCATCTGGGATTTCTCATTTAAAATTTTCGAAAGATATGTAGTGGAAATGTATAAATCGGCTGCCATTTTTTCAAGAGAAATGTCGGTTGTAAAGTTTTTTTCCATATATCGAAGCGCCCTGCCAAACTGTCCATCACCGTATTTGTGTTGCTTGGATCTTGTAATCTCAAAGCGCTTGAGAAAAAGCCTCCGTATTTCTGTTATAGAATAATTATCTTCTTCGATGTAATTATTCTCGTCAATATTGTAAAGTATATTTACAGCATGCAGAATTTCGTTAATTGTTTCTATAAACCGTGGAAACTCCTTCTTATCGTCAACTAGTGATTGAAACAAAGCTTCGGCGGATGCAGAAATCTGATCGGGCAGACCTTCGCGAATTGTGTCAAACAGTTTTTTTGTCATGTCAGAAATATCACAGGATGATTCTGTAGCCAGATGAAATAACTCAGTAGCGCAGATGAACTTGCCCTCTGAAAACCAAACACCTTTTTGCGCTGCGGGAAAGCTGTCTAAAAAAACTCTTTTTAAGTCCTTTAAATCATCAGTGGCTTCCGCACAGATCACTGCGCTGGCAATCATGCTGTCATGTAAAAAATAAGCTTCATATTGCGTGGAGAATTCATCAAAAGTATACGACAAACCTACGTTTAAAATGGCAAGAATAATTTTTGATTTTGCTACCTGGACAATTATAGGTTTGAACTGTATAAAAACCGTCTGTATCTTTTGCACGAGCATCCATTTGGTGTGTGGATGTCCATACATCATAAGAAGAAGATACTTAGGGCCATGTAAAGGTAAAGAAAGTGTTTCGACATGGTCCCGGATTTTTTCTGGTGGAATGCTTGCTGTGAGCAGTTGATTTACAAAACTTTCTTGCAGCATTCTTAAGTTTTCTGAAAAAACATGGCCAATTTTTAAACTGCGGCCGTTTTCTATAATACCCCGTTCTATTTCATCCCGTGCTTTGATTACTGATTCCAGGATCTCCTCTGCAGTTGCAGGCTTCATAATATAGTCAAATACATGATTCCGTATGGCTTCTAGCATGTATTCCTGCTTTGAAAAACCAGTGAGAAAAATTATTTTGGAGCAGGGAAGCATTTTATGCATCTCTTTGGCAAAGGCGATGCCGTCTACAAGAGGCATTTCTATGTCACATAGGACAATATCCGGCTCAAGAATAAGCGCTTTCTTCATGGCACTCATGCCGTTTTCCGCTTCACCCACAATGGTGATGTTGTACTGTTCCCATTCGACATAGTCCCGCAGGCCGCGAATAATGACAGGTTCGTCATCAACAAGCATCAATTTATACATGATCCGAAGCACTCCTTTCTTTATCATTATACAGTAAAGGCAAATTTACAACAAAAGCTGTGCCGCCGTCCGCGGGTGAACTGCAGGTAATCCCATAATGTTCTCCAAATTTCAACTTAATTCTTTCACTTGTGTTACGAAGTGCCAGGCCATGCGTACCATAAGATGAAAATGAAGAGTCAGAAATAATTCGGTTAATTTTATTAAAATCAGCGTGTGTGCCATTGTCATGCACCATATAATAGAGGTTATTTTCGGCTTCGTATACTGTGACCTGAATTTCAATGGGCGTATCGACATCTTTGTGATGAATAATTGCATTCTCGACCAAAGGCTGCAAAATTAGTTTCAACACCTGAAGCTGTTTGCGAAGTTCCGGTTCTATTTCAACCTCAATTGAATAGATTAGGCGTTCGCCCATACGGGCTTTCTGCAAGCGTAAATAGCAAAGGATATGTTCGAGCTCTACTTCGAGCGGAACCAGCCCGCTGCTGGTGCGGTAAAGGGAGATTCTGAAAAGTGCCGCGAAGTCTTGTATCATTTTTTCTGCAGCTTTCGACTCATTTGTTTTGATTGTCCAGTAAATTGTATTTAAGGTATTAAATAAAAAGTGTGGGTTAATTTCTGCTTGTAATGCCTTAATTTCCGCATTTTTCATCTGCAATTTGCTGTAGTAAACTTCATTGTAAAGAAACTGTAGCTTATCTGACATCATATTGAATTGGTTACCCAATACAGAAATTTCATCATTGCCGCGGATGTTAAAACGTGCCGAAAAATCTTCGGATTCGATGGACTTCATTAGGGTTCCCAGCTTGTTTAGTGGACGAAGGATTAACCGGCGGAACAACAGCAGCTGTACAACTGAAAGCATAAAGGCAAGGAAAAATGCATAAACCATAAGCCTTTTCAAGATAAGTGAGTATCGGTATCCTACAGCGGGTGTGATTCCGATTAATATGGTTTTTTGATCGGATAGAATCCATGGTGTTATGTAAACGCTTGATTGGTTTGTTTCATAAAAATATGTCGTACGATCATTTTCAGTAAGTGATTCGATGTTGTGTTTCGCCTCAAGAAAGCTCTGTGTGTATTCATTTTCAGTATTTCCGTATAAAATTTTATTGTCCGTAATATTAAGAATTATGAAAGATGAGTTAACCCACTCGTTTTCTGATATAAAATATTTCTTAATATAGTCTTGATCTATTACGATTTTAATAATTCCCAAACTGGATGTGACGTCCGTTTTATCCCGTAGCATGCGACAAAGGGCCATTTCATTGTTATTTACACTCCAGAACCAACCGCCCTTCAATGCGATTGCCTTCTGCAATTCTACATCTGTGACACTTAGCCGTGCCAAAGAACCGGAGATAATGCTTCTGTGTTTATCTGCACTAAAAATGCCTACCCCCTGTATGGATGTAGTCCCAAATGGTAAGCAACTGAGTGCGTGCTTTGCATTTTCATAAGCTTTATGGTAAAGCGTGGAATTATTCTCGTTATCCGAAATCATGAAAGTGCGGACATATTCGTTGCCGACAATAAATTTGGAGAGTTCATTAAAATTAGTTATTGTATTGTCCAGTGTGTTGGCAACGTTCTGAACATTATAATAAATAGAAACATTCCTTTCGTTTTCTGATACCCATGATAAAAAAGAGAAGGAAATAAAAGTAATTAAAGCAAAAGGAAAAAAACCGACTAAGATATTGCTCGTAATAAATTTTGTTTTCAGGCTAATATTTTTTAACAAAAAATTCCCTCGCGGTCATATATAAATGTATATTTTGATTATACCACGATATCTCTTTAGGTTGGATGTCTAAAATAATCAATAAAAGTACAATAATAAGGATATTTTCTTAATTTCATTTCTTAAAATGCTTTGTAGTATACATAATATAAACAATAAATGATAATTGTAAAGGTTCTTCAGTGTGATTTTTTGTAGTAACATAGATGCATAAATTACATTTGGAGGTGTCAGAATGAAAAAAATGAGGAGAATTGCAGCAATATTAATCGTGCTGTGCCTTGTTGTTGCCATGACTGCATGTGGACCTTCCAGTAAGGAATCTACACAAGAGAAAAGCTCATCGGCTTCAACATCAGGCACAGTGAATGAAACCTCAGAAGAGAAGGATTGGACCAAGGAGGAGATTACTCTCTCCGTTATCCATGAACACACCAAGGAAGTAGCTGAAACGGTTGCCAGCACCAGGATGTACCTGCGCGTGCAGGACGAATTTACTGAAAAATATCCCAATGTTAAACTGAATGCGACTGCACTGGGTTCCAGCGAGGTTTTTGAACGGCTGACCGTTCTTGCTGCTTCAGATGAACTACCAGATGTGGTTTACCTCAACGGCGCAGTATTCGATGCTGTTAAAAAGGATAAAATGCTTTTAGATGTTTCCGATTATTTTGATCGATCCTTTTACCGTGATAATTTGAATACGTTCAGTTATGAAGGCGCTGTTTATGGTGTTCCAACTAAGTATACAACGTACAACTATATGTACTACAATGCGAATATGTGGAAGGATGCCGGTTATGAAGAATTCCCTAAGACATGGGATGAAATGTTGAAGGCCGATAAATATTTTAAAGACAAGGGAATTCCAACGATCATCTATGGAAACAAGCTGCCCTTCTTCTCCATGACCTCTTACTTTAATGCAATAGTTCATGAGATATGTGGTTCTGAGTGGGTGGATTCCATCAATGCAATGGATGGTAAAGCTGCTTTTACTGATGATTCTCTGGTTGAAGCTTTAGAGAAACTCGGCACGCTGCTCCCGCTTTGGAACCCGGATTTTGTTTCTGCAGATGATCAGTGGGCGGTTGCTGAACTGGCAAAAGGAAATGCAGGTGCTCACATCAGCGGTAGTTGGGTTGCAAACTCCATCATTTCATACGAAGAAAAATACCCTGGCATTTCAGATACTATTCGTGTGGCTCCAGTACCGACCTTTAGCGGTGAAGCACCTACAATCGATTACGCCGTTCCGCAGGGGTTTGCACTCAATGTAAAAGTTGCAGAAGATGAAATGAAAAAGCAAGCTGCTATTGCTTTCCTCCAAATGCTTGGAACAGATAAATACAGCAAATACATGGCAGAAATTGGAGAGATGGGGCCGGTGGAGGTTGACGTTGACCTGACAGGTCTGAAACAGATGCAGCAGGATATGTTTGATGTTATGAACTCCAATAAAAATGTTCCGCATGTTACAATTAAGCTGGATTCTTCTGTTTTTAATGCATTAACAGCCGCTATTCCGAGCTATCTCTCAGGAGCTATCAGTGCTAAGGAATGCGCCGCAGATGTACAAAAAGCGTATGAAGCGCAAAAGCCCTGATAAAGCTTATAGACCTGAGAAATTTTAAACTAAAATTTAGAGTGTTGGCAGCCAGCGCTCTAAATTTCAGTTTTTAGTATACTTAATGGGGGTTTTAATGAGATGCTAGACAAAAGATTACAACCACGAAAATTAGTTATGACAGCATATTTGCTCCCAAGCTTTCTTGTTTATTTTGCAATGCTGATTGTGCCGCTGGTTATGGCAGTTATATTTAGCTTTTACAAATTCAGTAATATTAAAAACTTAAAATTTATTGGACTTGCTAATTATATAACTCTATTTTCTGATAAATATGTTGGAATATCTCTGCAAAACAACTTGTTTTTAGTGACAGTTTGTCTTGTTGGACAAATTGGTATTGCTTTTGTGATTGCCTGCTTTTTGAACTCAAAACTAATAAAATTTCCTGGATTGCACAGAACAGTTATGTATTTTCCCGTAACCCTTTCTGCTGTTATCGTTGGGTACATCTGGTCAATGGTTTTCGACTATAACTACGGAGCACTGGCGTATCTATTACGTACTATAGGACAGGCTGATGCTGTAAAGCCCTGGCTTGGGCAGGCAGACACTGTAATGCTATTTGTCTGTGTTCCGTTGATATGGCAATATATCGGGTTTCATTTGGTTATCATCTTTTCTGCAATGACATCAATTGACAAAGAAGTATTTGAAATGGCTGAGATTGATGGTGCTTCAGAATTTAGAAAGGCTATATCTATTACATTTCCTCTAATTAGAAGTACTCTTTCTGTTTGTATTATGCTTTGCATCTCAGCCAATATGAAAGTGTTTGATCACATTATCGCTATGACAAACGGCGGGCCTGGTTATGCCTCCAGTGTTTTAGCGGTGTATACGTATAAAATATCTTTTTCCGAAATAAATCTGGGCTATGGCAGCGCGTTGTCTGTCTGTATATTTGTTGTTACTGCAGTGCTGTTTGGCTTGAGCCGGGTTATTCTGACGGGAAAGAAAGGAGAAATTGTGTGATGAAAAAAATTAAGAAAAGCGGAGCTGTTTATGCAAGAACAGTATTCATGAATATTGTGCCAATTCTCTTTTCAGCTGCGGCCGTATTACCGGTTATATGGCTGCTTTACTCGACATTGAAGACGAGCGTAGAATTTGAATCGAGTATTGTTGCTCTACCGGAAGCATTCAATCTAGTTAATTATAAATATGTATTTCAAACAACACCCATTGGTTTATATTTATGGAATACACTGAGGAATACAGCAATCATCTTGTTGCTGGTTGTTTTCTTTGGATTTATCAATGGATACTTTTTATCCCGCTTACGGTTTAAATTGCGCACACCGTTATTTGGGTTTTATGTCAGTAATTTTTTCATTCCGATTCATGCATTGCTGGTACCCACATATATATTATTCTCATTTTTTGGCTTTACAAACAAGTGGTACTCAACAATTTTACCGGTGGCATGTATTCAACTGCCCACTACGATTTTTTTAGTTACCAGCTACGTGTCAACAATTCCACAGGAATTGGAAGAGGCTGCAGCAATTGACGGAAGCGGCTTTTCGAGAACGTTGTTCTCGATTATTTTGCCTATCGTGGCGCCTGTGCTGATTACGTCCGGCATTATAGCATTTTTTCACTGCTGGAACGAGTTCAGCTATTCTTTAATTATGTATTCCAATGAAAAATTATATACAATTTCATTGGCGCTTACGAGGTTTAAGGGAGAAAACCGCATTGATTATCCTAAAATGATGACTGCTATGGTCATTACAATGACTCCGGCTCTTTTGATTTATATTGCATTCTCAAAACAGATTCTTAAGGGTGTTGTGGCTGGTGCTATCAAAGGTTGATATACTAAAAAATATATTTAGGGGGATAAACGATGAAGATTCGAAGCACTTGTAGCCTTGCAAAACTATATTCCGGGTCACACCGTCCGGTTCTAGAGACATCACCGGAGCTTAAGTTTATGCATGCGATATGTGGCCAGGATTATGAGGCTGCACTGGGACTATTTGAAGAGAAAAAACTTTTTGGAAATGTACCGAGCGCCGTGGATGCGCCGTACGGGCGGTTCGAGGGCCTTGGTGGCATCCGGCGTTTTGCGGAAGGCTGGTTCTCTGCCTTTAAGGCACAACAGGCCTTTGTAACACCTATTATACAAACACGTGCCAACGGCAGATCCGTAACTGAGATGGTTATAAATTTTGTAACAGATGGTGAAATTGGCCAGGTGCCCATGTTTGTTGTTGGCGACCTGCGTACACAGGATACATTGGATGAAGTTAGACTTTATTGCCACCATACGTTTGTTCCCGGGCTGCAAGCTTACCGGAAACCGATCTTTCATTCTGCACACCTGGAAATGGGAGATCCGGGATTGTTAACGGGTGCGGTACGTGAATATTATGAGGCACTTCACCATGTGCCCTGCGTGGATGTTGAACGGATTTTGGCATGTATGAGCCCAAATTGTACATTTGGTGGGTATGAGCCGGCCGACACGCATCATGCAATAGCTGAAACACCGGAAGGACTACGGAGAAAGTTTGAACAAATGGCTGAATACATTCCGCGTTGTGTTGGCATGCGCTATGAAACAATTATAGACGATGGTAAAACTTGTGTGATTGAATGGGTTCATATTGTGTCTAAAGCAGGGCAGGAAGAACGGGCGAGGATTGCGATTTCAGGCATATCTGCTTATGAGAGAGGGAATGATGGACTTCTCTGCGCGATTAGGATAAGCGATTATGCCGGCTATGAACGCACCATTGATTGGACAAAAACACCGGTTACTCAGGAACAAGCCAAAGCAATAAATTTTGTGGAAACTTTTCCAGCCGGGGTGGGTAGAAAATCGCAGTCATAAAACACGGAGTATTATTTTTTAAGCAAACAAGTAAGGCTGAGTTGTACGCTTAGCTTTACTTGTTTTTTGTATAAAAAAGTACGAGCCGAAAACGGGATTACAGCACATGCTACACAAAAGTATATATCAGCAAAACTCCTTTGCAAGAATACTTAATATTTTACTGCTAACTGGAACCATTTAACAGAATGCACGTCTAATGGATTAATGAGATGGTTTACATCCTTATAAAATGAGCGGGATGTCCGTGTTATTCAGTGAATGAGGAGGAAACGGATATGAAATGGAGTGTAAAATTAACGGGTATATTTGTTACTATCGCGTTAATGCTCTCAATAATTCTTATTGCAGCATTCCCGGGAAATACTGCAAATGATGGCCTTACACCACCCGGTGAAAGTATAAACAGCGTTCCGGTTAACATCAGTACTAATAATGGCGGTACCACAGCTGACAAAATAAAGGCTTCCATTATTTTGTATGTCGGAAGCCCCGTTGCCTATGTAAATGGCATTGAAAAGCGGATCGATACGGAAAACATTGAAGTGACTCCGGCTATCATCGATCGTAGAGAAATGGTGCCGGTGCGGTTTATTGCGGAAAGCCTTGGCGGTACTGTCCAATGGGATAGAAGAAATCTCACTGCCAGTATTATGCTTAACAATAAAAGCTATCAATTCACGCAGAACAGTGAAACGATGGTAACCGGTCAGAAAAAAGTACCTTTGGGTGCAAAGGTGCAGGCCTATAACGGAAGGATATTTGTTCCGCTGGATCCGTTCGTAGAAATACTGGGGATGAAGGCTTTCTATGACTCCCGGGGGCTGATCGTAATCAGCGATAAAGAAAACGTATTTGACTCTGTCAAGGATAAGGATTTGATTAGTGAGTGGATATCAAAGCTTAGCTTCCTGCCTGTAGTTGGATCACATGAAAATCTGATCAGTCTGCTTGAAGAAGGACAGAAAAATGGAAGTTACCGTTCAGGCAGGTTTATCAAAGGAATGGCCATTGACGATGCGATGAATGGTGCAACTATGAATAAGGTTGAAGCTGAGCAGTCAACCGCAGCAGGTTCTGATTTAAATGCAGCAAAAGCCAAGTATTCTGAGGCGGAAGCCGATGCCGCCGGTACAGGTGACTATTCCGCCACCAATGTTCAGGTTCAGGGCGTGGATGAGGGAGATATCGTAAAGACCGATGGAAACTATATTTACCAGGTCAATAAAAACAGAGTAGTCATTACAGAAGTAAAAGCTCCGGAAAAAATGAAGGTAGTCTCAACGATCCAGTACGAGAATAAGAATATCAGCCCACGGGAGATCTATCTGCATGGACAGAAGTTGGTTGTCATAGGCTCTTCAAGAGCATATATCCCAATCGTTAAGAATAAATCAGGTATACAGGCTGAAATTTATCCGTCGCCACGCTCATACCAGAGCAGTGTTAAGGTACTCATATATGATTTATCCGATAAGAGCAACGCCAAACTGCTGCGGGAGGTGGAACTGGAAGGAAGTTATGTCTCTTCCAGAAAAATCGGGTCGGCGCTGTACCTTGTTGCTAACGATTATATCGATTACTACCGTATCCAGGACGGCGATATGAATGATACACCTTCTTATCGCGATACAAAGAGCAAGGACGGTTATGTCAATATTGACTATGATGCTATACGGTATTTTCCGGGGATGGTCGATTCAAATTACATGATGGTTGCGGGTATTCCAATCGATGGAAATGAGGCTGCCAATGTTTCAACTTATCTGGGGGCGGGAGAAAATATTTATGCTTCAGCTGAAAATCTTTATGTTGCAGTAACCAGCTACTCTGATGGCTCTCCAAAGAGTTCGCCAGGTGAGCATACACAGCTGTATAAATTTGGGCTGAAGGAAGCGAAATTGACCTATTTATGCAAGGGTGAGGTTCCGGGCACTGTTTTAAATCAATTCTCCATGGATGAAAATAAGGGGTACTTCAGAATTGCCACCACGAAGGGAAATACCTGGTCAACGGATGAGCGTATATCCAAAAATGCGCTGTATGTTCTTGACAGCGTGCTTTCCGTTACCGGAAAAATTGAAGATATGGCTCCGGGGGAAAAGATCTATTCTGTCCGCTTTATGCAAGACCGGGCTTATGTGGTAACATTTAAGACAGTGGATCCGCTGTTTGTCATCGATCTGAAGAATCCGGTGAAGCCGACAATTCTTGGCGCTTTGAAAATACCCGGATACAGTGATTATCTGCACCCATATGACGAAAATCATATCATCGGATTTGGCAAGGATACTACTGAAAAAAAAGGGCAGGCCTACTATCTGGGTATGAAGGTTGCACTGTTTGATGTGACCGACGTCAGTAATCCAATCCAGAAGTTCTCTGAAAAGATCGGTGACAGAGGAACGGATTCCAAACTCCTTAGTAACCACAAAGCGCTGCTCTTTTCCAAAGAGAAAAATTTGCTGGCGTTTCCGGTGACATTAATGGAGGTCAAGGGCAGTTCTGAAAAGGAAAAGGGTGATTCGCTCCAGTATGGAGAATTTACCTTCCAGGGGGCACTTGTATATAATCTGGACCTGCAGAAAGGTTTCAAGCTAAAAGGAAGAATTACACACCTTTCGGATGAGGATTATTTAAAAGCAGGCAGAGATTGGTATAACAGCGATAAAAACATTCAAAGGATTATATACATTGGCGACAACCTGTACACATTATCCAACGGTTTGATCAAAGCCAACGCAATGGCGGATCTTAAGGAGAAGGGCAGTGTTGTGATACCGTAGTTCAACATTTTTATATGCTTGATTGTACCGTCTATACAGGATATACTTATTATGGTATTTCTTATAGGCGGTGTTCGATTTTGCAAAAAATGTTCGATCCGGGAAAAACCGTTTTAGTGATCATCCTGCTCAATCTTTCACAGATTGCGCTGATTGCTGCTGTTTTATTTTATCTCGTTGATATCGGTGGGGGTGTAAGACTGCTCTCAAACCCCTGGATTTTGATACTTACCTTTTTTGTACTTGCAACGATTGTTATTAACAGTATGGCGGTATTCAGAAATAGAGCCAGCCTGTTGCGTTCCAGCTATCAGTTTGGACTTTTGCGGGACTCTCTTTCAAAGCTGGAGAGTCTCAATTCTACTTTACGTGCCCAAAGACATGATTTTATGAACCATCTTCAGGTGGTTTACTCTCTTATTGAAATGGATGAATACATATCTGCCAAGGAGTATATTGAGCGTGTTTACAGTGACATACAAAAGGTCAGCCGGGTGCTGAGAACTTCAAATGCAGCCGTGAATGCTCTTTTTCAGGCTAAACTGGCGACATGCGAAAAAATGGGGATTTCTGTTGAACTTGATGTGACAACTCAGCTGAAGGATTTGAAAGTACCGTCCTGGGAGTTTTGCAGGGTTGTGGGAAATCTGCTGGATAACGCAATATACGCACTTCAGAATAAGCCGCAAAACAAGCTGCTGAAGATCGAATTGTATGAAGATCTGAAACATTACCTTTTTAAAGTAACCGACAATGGGGAGCCGATTCCGGATAATCACCTTGGCAGGATTTTTGAATCCGGATTTACCACAAAGGGAGACAGCGGCGAGGGGATGGGACTGGCTATCAGCAGGGAAATTGTTGAGGCGTATGGTGGAAGCATTGGAGTATTGGTTCATGGTGACATGAAAACCTTCGAGGTGCATATTCCAAGATGAGACTTTATAACGCTGCTGCTGATATGCGGCTAAAAAGACAGTTCAGCATGGGCAGCGTATCATTTGCAGCATAGGTATTACATATCATCCGGCTTTATACTATGATAAATGTAGGATAGCAGGGAGGTGTTTAGAATGGATTTGGCATTGTTTGCAGGGTTCGACTGGATTGCGTTTCTTTGCATTATTATTGGATTGGTCTTCGTCATCATTGAAATGCATATTCCGGGTTTTGGTGTACCGGGTATTATTGGTGTGATATTATTGGCTGCCGGCGTGATTATGTATGCCAGCAGTCCGCTTGAGGCGCTGATTATGATCATTATCATACTGGCAATACTGGGTGTTGCGCTTACATTGGTTCTTCAGTCCGCATCAAAGGGACAGCTGGCAAAGCATCTTGTCTTGAATGATTCTTTAGATGCGAACGCATCCTATTCATCAATTGGGGATCTGAGCTATTTTATCGGCAGTGAAGGAAAAACGATTACGGTATTAAGACCTTCAGGAACAGCGGATTTCAGTGGAGTGAAGCTGGATGTTGTTTCAGAGGGGGAGTTTATCCCAAAGGACAGAGGTGTCATTATTACAAAAGTTGAGGGAAATAGAATTGTTGTGAAACAAAAAACTGAAATTCCTCGTAGTTAGTTATACAATGTCAAGCTTTAGTTGACCAGAACAAAAAAAATAGGGGTATTGAAAGGAGCTATTCAAATGGAGATATTCTTTATTGCGTTGATTATTACAGCAGTTGCAGCTTTCCTGATTTTGTTTTTCAATTTTATTCCGGTGGGACTCTGGATATCGGCTTTCGCTGCCGGAGTACGTGTTGGTATTTTCACTTTGATCGGTATGCGTCTGCGAAGAGTCAGCCCCTCCAAAATTATTTTACCCTTGATCAAAGCTTCAAAAGCCGGACTGGACATAAGTGTTAACCAGCTGGAGGCCCATTTTCTGGCCGGAGGCAATGTGGATAGAGTGGTAAATGCTCTGATTGCAGCACAGAGAGCAGAGATGGATTTGTTATTTGTAAGGGCGGCGGCAATTGATCTGGCAGGCAGAGATGTGCTGGAAGCGGTAAAGATGAGTGTAAACCCCAAGGTGATTGAAACGCCAAACATATCAGCTGTAGCCAAGGACGGGATTGAGCTTCTTGTTAAAGCAAGAGTTACCGTGAGAGCAAACCTTGACAGATTGATTGGTGGTGCAGGGGAAGCCACGATCATTGCAAGAGTTGGTGAAGGAATTGTCACAACGGTAGGCAGCTCTTTATCACACAAGGATGTGCTTGAAAATCCTGATTTGATTTCCCAGACCGTGCTTAATAAGGGACTTGATGCAGGAACGGCTTTTGAGATTCTGTCGATAGACATTGCGGATGTTGATGTTGGCAGGAATATCGGAGCTCAGCTTCAAACCTTCCAGGCTGAAGCTGACAAAAACATTGCACAGGCAAAGGCAGAGGAGAGACGTGCAATGGCAGTGGCGAAGGAACAGGAAATGAAGGCGCTTGTGCAGGAGATGCGTGCGAAGGTAGTCGAGTCAGAAGCTGAAGTGCCTAAAGCAATGGCAAGTGCATTAAGCAGCGGCAAGCTTGGTGTGATGGATTATTATAATATGCAGAATATGGCGGCCGATACTCAGATGAGAGAGTCTATATCGAAAATTAATAAACCAGACATTGCTGAGCCTTTGGATAAGAAATAGAGTGAAGTAAGGCATCTGGGGAAAAGAGGATTTCTTATGGGCAATTTTAGTAAAGATCATATCACTTCAGTACCTCCACTGGTGATACAGATGAATGCCTTCACTGCCGGTAATAGGGGAACGCAGCTGCGGAAGAGTTCAGGGGTTGGTTATGCAGGTCCAGCTGTTACCGGCAGAGCTAGAAAAGCCGCTATGTCGACTGAGGTTACAGCCGGGAGAACAGAAACGGCCCAAGTATCGGCTGAGGTTACAGCCGGGAAAGCAGCAGTTCAAATGCCGGCTGCGAGTGATAAGGCCGGAACAGCGGACAAGACAGCTTCTTCCACCAGTGAACGAGCCGGGAGCAGAAACAGGCGTGATCCCGGAAGAGCTGAAGGCGGCTTTCGATTAAATTTAAATAATGAAAACCTTTTGAATAGTATCATACTTTCTGAAGTGCTGGGAAAACCGAAATGTCTCAGAAAAGGTCGGTGGTGATTGTTGAGCATCCGCATACTGATAGCAGACGACGATATGGGAATGCGTCTTGTTTTAAGGAAGGCGATTGAAAAGACCGGCAGCTATACAATTGCAGGTGAAGCGGAGGACGGCGAAGCCGCTCTCCGCCTTTTCGAAAGCCTGCGACCGGACGTTGTCTTTCTGGATGTTGAAATGCCTAAGGTCAGCGGAATAGAATGTGCAAAGAAAATTGCTGATATTGATCCGAAAACGATCATTATTTTTGCTACAGCTCATGAAGAATATATGCCGGAAGCTTTTGAAGTATATGCGTTTGATTATCTGATTAAACCGTTTCAATTGAAACGTCTGAATCAAACATTGGAGCGAATTCAGAATATAGGTGCCACTGTACCCGGTATCAGCACCGGAACATTATCAGGTATTTCCAAATCGCCTGAAAAACTAATGATACGAAACAAGGACAGCATCAACCTGGTGGATATGAAGGAGATTATTTTGATTCAACGTGAGGATCGCAGTACGGCAATTTATACTCCTCAGGAGCGATTCACCACGTCCGAGGGACTGAGCAGCCTTGAAGAAAAGCTCAGCCGCGACTTGTTTTTCAGATGTCATAAATCTTATATTATAAATTTAGGCGCTATCAGTAAAATATACCCTTATGGCCGATGGACATATATTGTGAAGCTTAAGGGTACTCAGAAGGATGCCCTAATGACCCGGGACAAATACGAGGAGCTTCAGAAATTATTCATATAAAGTATTTATCCGTGTCTTCAGGAGACGCTTACCTCTACAGGTCGGATGAATGAAGACGAGCAAAGAGGATTGATTCGCATTTCTTGTCCTTATTTCCCAATTCTGATATACTTACTAATATTATTATTGGTAAAAAGGTGAAATAAGTGAGAACATTTTCTACGCTCATAAAAAACCTCAGTGTCAGCTGGAAACTCATTCTCGCATATTATGTAGTACTTATTACTCCATTAGCTTTTTTTGGAGTCTATTTTTATCTGAAAACCTCTGAAGATGCCATATCACAGGTCAGCCAGATCATGGAAAGAAATCTGATGCAGACCAGGGCCAGTATACTTGAAAAGGTCAAGCTGATTGAAAACACATCGAGGATCATAACGACAGACGACAATGTGCAATCCATTTTTTATTATGAGTATGAAGACGAAAATGACAGGCTCAGGGATTATCAGTTTGAAATTTCACCAATGCTTGAAAATGTTCATCGGCAGAACAGCCTGATCTATGCCATCCGCATCTACACACCTCGGACAATATTTACAGAGATGGTGGGAAGCTATTACAGTATTCGTAAAAAAGATTCTCCGCAATGGTATGATGAGGTTGCGCAAAGTATGCCTGCAAGTAATGGATGGATGACTACCCATACATCTGTCGGAAACGCGCTCAGAGTCGGCACAGAAAAACCTGAGGAAATACTCTCCTATTCCGGCACGATATTACCTCCTGTTTCAGCTTCAGAGGATCATACTGGAATAGCGGAGATCGAAGTGAAGGAGAGCGTATTGTTTGATATGCTGCGAGATCCTGTCATCAGCAAGTGGGGCGAGGTTTTCGTGGCAGACAGGGATGGAAAGATCATATCCAACAATATACCGGAGCGATACTTAAAAAATGTTTCAGATTATGGTTTAAATGATTATTACGCAGACAAAGTACTGAACAAGCTTGAAAAGTTTGAAAACGGCCAATATATTGTTATAACGGCGCCGGTAGAGGACATCGGATGCAGTCTGGTCGGCATATTTCCTATTGAAAATATGAATAGCGATGCAAAGGAATCTATAGCAAACCTGTTGGTTGTCCTGGCCATTTCATCGATTGTATTAGGCGGTATTATTTATATCCTGACAAACATTTTGCTTCGCAGAATGAAAAGGCTGGTCAGGGCAATGAAGCAGGTGAAGGACAATAACCTGGATGTATCCGTTCCTGTCGATGCAATGGATGAATTCGGTGAACTAGCGCTAAGCTTTAATCATATGACGGGGCGAATTCATGAGCTGGTTGAAACGGTATACAAGATTCAGCTCATGGAACGGGAGGCAGAGCTGAAAGTGCTGGAGGCTCAGATCAACCCGCACTTTCTGTACAACACGCTGGCGACAATATCATGGGTTGCCAAAAAAGGGAGTCCCGAGGAGGTTGTCCGCATAGCGAATTCCCTTGCAAAGTTTTACAGATTAGTGCTAAGCAAGGGAAGCACTGTCATCAGTGTAAAAGAAGAGATTGATATGGTACAGGCTTACCTGCAGGTTCAGAAGATCCGGTTTGCAGATATGTTTGATGTCATCTACAAGCTGGATGAACAGGCAATGAACTGTATTGTCATCAAGAACCTGCTTCAGCCACTGGTTGAAAATGCCTTGAATCATGGCATTGAGCCTAAAAGAGCTCACGGCTTGCTGATTATATCCGCAAGCATGTTAGAAGGAAATCTGGTACTTCAGATTATTGATGATGGTGTGGGTATGGACAGCCGTACCCTGGCAGATATCATGGCCGGCAAAGTAGAACGTTCCAGCGGCGGCTATGCAATAAAAAACGTTATTGAAAGATTGGCGGCATATTATGACAGAGGACATACCTTTGAGGTGTTTAGTAAACCAGGAATAGGTTCTCAGGTCATGATTACCATTTATAATATTCATAAAAGCGGAGGGGCGGACCATGCTGAAGCTGCTAATAGTAGAGGATGAAAAATGGGAGCGGGAAGGCCTTATTGACTTCCTTGACTGGAAAAGCCTTGGTGCAGAACTGGCCGGACTTGCCTGTGACGGCTTCGAAGGGATTGATAAGGCTCGAAGTATACGTCCTGAAATCATTATTACAGATATTAAGATGCCCGGTATGGATGGGCTTAAAATGAGCAGTACAATACGTACTTTTCTTCCTAATGTCAAAATCATCATTTTGACCGGGTATGATGATTTCAAGCTGGCGAAGGAAGCCATCAGCATTAGTGCAAATGCCTATATTTTGAAGCCTGTGGAAGAAGCAGAAATGGAAGAGGTTTTTAGAAAGGTTGTGGAGGAGTGCAGGCAGGATATCAGAAAGGAGCAGGAAGAGGAAAAGCTCAGAGAACTCCTGGATGAAGCGATGCATGCCACCAGAAGAGAGCTTCTATCCGGAGTGTTGAAAGAAAATGCTTCAAATGAAATGATCCGACAGATATCGAGTCTTGATATTTTACCGTCTACAGGCAAATATGCCGTTATCGCTGCCAGACTGTCCGGCTTGGATGAGCTCGGAGCCGGTGACAGGGGTAAATTGAATTCTGCAGATATCGACCTGAACACTTTCATGGCCGATGAGGCAGACACCGGTACACAAGCCATTGCAATCCTGCACCAAAGTGCGGATACCGTGTTCATTATCCTATACAGGCAGCAAATGAACGAAAATGATTTGAGTTGTTTAGCAGGATTGATTGCTGACAAAATCATTGAACAGAAAAAGTGCAGACTAACCGCAGGCATCGGATCCATTATAGATAGCATCGGTGAAATCCATCATTCCTGCCAACAGGCAAAGGAAGTGCTGGAATATGGTCTGTTCTGGAATCGTGATGGCATTGTAATGTATGCGGAAATGGAGGAACTTCAGCAGGATAATGCTGCAAAAGTCGGAGAGTTTCTTACCCGCGGGAATTTTTATACCAAACAGATCATGCATTCCATCCGGGCAGCTGACGGTGAGAAAATGAGGTGTCTTCTCGAAGAGATGTTTTTATTCCTGAACTCCGGCAGATGGGCCTCGCACAATATAATCGCCAATTATCTTTGCGGACTGCTCAATGAAACCTCGCTGCTTTTTTATAACCCGGATTTATCAGAAATAGATGAAGAAACGGCAGGTCTTCCATTACTTTCGTTATCAGATTTCATCGCTATGAAGGAGTATGTCTGCGGGTTTTTTAAAGAGGTTATTGAACGCATCCATGCAAGAAGAAGCTTTAAGGATGATTACGTTGTAAAGAAAGTGGAACAGATCATCTTTGAAAGATATATGTCAGATATCAACATTAAAATGATCGCTGCAGAAATATATCTTTCCCCCAATTATCTTGGCAGCATCTTTAAGAAAAGTACGGGTATATCCGTAACGGATTATCTCTGCCAATACCGCATGGAAAAGGCCAAGGAGCTTCTGCGGTCACCGAAAAGCAGAATTTCCGGTGTAGCCGAAGCAGTTGGTATTCCGAATGTTTCCTATTTCTGTTCCTTGTTTAAGGATATGTTCGGGATTGCTCCCGGAGAATATCGGGAAATGATCTTAAGAGATGGAATTTAGTATCAATATTTTCAAATTGTGTTGATTTTTGAAATTCGAATTGATTTTTATTATATACACGTCTTTGTTTCGTAAAATAAAATGATAATAGAAAAAAATAACTGTAAACTCAGTAATACCAAGTATTGCTGTTTTGTATCGTGCGCCGAAAAAGAGGTTTATTGGAGGTTTGACAGAATGGAGAACACTTTCGAGGCAGTAATAAATACTGCTCCTGAAATTCCGGTAAGGAAAACCGGGAAAAGGAAGCTACAAGGTTTTAGACTATTTTTGATGATCACACCGTTTCTAATCTTGACTTTCATTTTTTCATATTTCCCACTTTATGGATGGGTGTATGCGTTTTTCAACTACCGGCCGCCGCTGAAGCTTTCTCAGTGTGAATTTGTAGGCCTTCAATGGTTCAAAATGCTTTTCGGAAATACGGGACAAATCAAGCAGATATTCGTTATTCTGCGCAATACCTTTGCTATGAGCGGGCTAGGTATTCTTACATCTGGACTGCCGGTGATATTTGCTATTTTCTTAACGGAAATTAAAGCAGTAAAATTTAAGAAGCTTGTACAAACATTCACAACGCTTCCCAACTTTATTAGCTGGGTTCTGGTCTATGCTGTAGCCTTTTCACTATTTTCCAGTAGCGGCATGATCAATAATGTCGGACAATCACTGGGCATATTCGACCAGCCTGTAAAATTTCTGGATTCAGACGATTATACCTGGCTGAAAATGTGTTTTTGGGGCGTCTGGAAAGGACTTGGCTGGAGTGCGATTATGTACATTGCGGCAATTGCCGGGATCGACCAGGAGTTATATGAGGCGGCAACGGTTGATGGAGCAGGCCGCTTCAGGCTAATGTGGAACATCACCCTCCCGGGGCTTATGCCTACGTATTCGGTATTACTCCTGCTATCTGTTGCAGGTTTTCTCAATAACGGCCTGGATCAATATTATGTCTTCCATAATTCATTTAATTTGGAACACATTCAGGTTCTGGATCTTTACGTATTTAACATCAGTGTACGCGGACAAAATATGTATTCCTTTGCCACGGCATTAAGTATGTTGAAAAGTGTTACCAGTGTAGTGCTACTGTTTATTGTAAACAGGCTTTCGAAAATAACTCGAGGAGAAACAATCGTTTAAGCAGGGGAGGGCTATTTTATGTTGGCAGCAAAATCCTTTTTGAAAAGAAGTGCCGGTGATACGGCTTTTGACATACTTAATTACACGGTCTTTACAGTATTTACGATGTTATGCATCTACCCGTTCTACTATCTCATTATTAATACCATCAGTTCAAATGATCTGAGCGCCAATGGTTTCATCAATTTTCTACCCAGAGAAATACATTTTGAAAATTATATAGAAGTGCTGAAATTAAAGGGCTTGGGGCAGGCAGCGATTATTTCTGTTCTTAGAACGGTCATTGGAGCCGTATGTACTGTTTTGGCTTCTGCTTTTCTCGGCTTTATGTTTATTCAAAAAAAGATGTGGAAGCGCAAATTCTGGTACAGGTATCTCGTTATTACAATGTATTTTAATGCCGGGTTGATTCCCACCTTTATAACCATGCATCTTCTGGGGTTTACGAATAACTTTTGGGTTTACATCGTTCCTGCTATTGTTCAGCCTTTTAACATTATTCTGGTTAAAACCTATCTGGAGTCGATACCGGATTCTTTACAGCAGGCCGCTGAGATTGATGGTGCAGGCGTGCTCAGAATATTTTTTCAGATTATGCTGCCGCTTTCACTTCCTATTCTGGCGACCATCGCCATATTTTCATCTGTCGGGCAGTGGAACTCATTCCAGGATACTCTGATTTACATAACAGATCAGAAGCTGTACCCGCTCCAATATGTTCTTTATCAATATATTAATCAATCCAACTCTCTTGCACAGCTGATCAGAACAAGCACTATCGTAAGCAGCGAGGCCATGCTGGCTCTGGCGACAAAGCAAACTCCTACGTCGGTGAGGATGACGGTTTCTGTTATTGTTGTCATCCCGATCCTTCTAGTATATCCGATGTTCCAGAGGTACTTTGTCAAAGGCATAATGATTGGCTCCATAAAAGGATGAGGAATGCCATAAAAAAGCCATTAACCGGAGGGGGACTGCCCGCTTCGGTATTAATAGGAGAAATAAGAGGAGGGTTTTTGTAATGAAAATGAAAAAAATTTCTGTCAAAATTTTATGCTGTCTGCTCATGATTTGCATTCTTGGCGTCATGGCGGCAGGCTGTGGTGGTGAAAAGGCTACCGATGCGTCTGCACCAACTGCTTCCGATACTGCTGCTGCAAGCACGGCTGATGAAAGTACTGCCGATGCTGCTGCGGATACCGGTACTGAACCGGCAGAAAAAACCTACGACAAGTTCATCACAATCGACATGTTCAACAGCCAGGCAAACTATCAGGGTATCGCAAGCGGCTGGTTTGCAGAGTATGTAAAAAAGAAGTTCAACATGGAAATGAATATTATTGCTCCAAACGTAGCCGGCGGCGGCGACACACTGTTCCAGACCCGCTCAGCGGCAGGTAATCTGGGAGATATCGTCATGATCGGCTCAGAAAACGGCAGACTGGCCGATACGGTTAAGGCGGGACTAATGGCCGACATTACGGATATGGTCAATGCTAGTGAAAATATCAAGCAGTATCCTACTGCAATAAAAATGATACAGGACCTTATCAGCTCTGACAAGATCTATGCAATTGCTTCGAAGGCTTCAACGAATCCGCCTACAAAGCCTTCTGAGGGCCTTGACCTGACATATGGCCCGTATATACGCTGGGACATGTATATGGATATTGGAAGCCCTGCAATAGGAACATTGGAAGACCTTCTTCCCGTTCTGAAACAGATGCAGGATAAATTCCCCAAGAGTGACTCAGGGAAAAAGGCATATGCGATTTCGCTGTTCAAGGATTGGGACGGCAATATGATGTGTTTAGCTAAGCAACCAACTTGTATGTATGGGTTTGATGAGAACGGCTTCCAGCTTCTTTCAGCTGATGGCAAAACGACCCAGAGCATTATCGACAGCAACTCTGAATATGTAAGAGCGCTTAAATTCTTCTATTCAGCCAATCAAATGGGTATTTTAGATCCGGACTCATCTACGCAGAACTGGGATACATTATACACCAAATATCAGGATGGCGCAGTTCTGTGGTCACCTTGGCCATGGCTGGGGCAGGCTGCATACAATACCGTTGAACATAAAGCTGAAGGCAAAGGCTTCATGTATGCACCGGTACAGGATATGAAGATCTTTTCTTACGGTTGTGTTCCCGGAGATAAATATGTCATAGGTGTTGGCTCACAAGCACAGGATCCTCAACGAATGGTTGACTTTATTGATTGGCTGTATTCACCGGAAGGAATCATGTATTCCTGTGCACAGACATCAGGAACCTGCGGACCGGAAGGCCTGACATGGGAAATGAAAGATGGAAGACCTGTTCTGACGGAGTTCGGTACAAAGGTATTTGCCGGGGATGATAAGCTTACCATGCCTGACGGATGGGGCAGTGGAACCTATAAGGATGGTATTTCGCAGCTGAATTTCCAGGCGGTTTCAACACTAAACATCAATCCTGCGAATAACGAACCTTATAACTATACATTATGGCCATCATATCTCGAGTCAAATATCACACCGCTCGACAAATCCTGGAAGGACTTTATGAAGGCTACTACTACCCTTGATTACCTGACACAGCATGATATGTTTGTTGTTGCTGCAGGTAACAGCTACATTGCACCGGCTTCACCCGCTGAAATCGATGCAGCCCGTACCCAGTGCAAAGCTATCATCATCCAGGATTCATGGCAGATGGTGTTTGCAAAGAATCAGGCTGAGTTTGACAAGCTCCTCAAGCATATGCAGGATACGGTTAAAGGCCTTGGATACGATGATGTTCTGGCGTTTGATCAGAAGATTTCTAATGAAACCAGGGCAGCACGTGAAGCAGCAGTGAAATAAAATAATTAGGACTCATACGACGCAATTCTGTCCCGGCAGAGTCCGGACAGAACATGAATATAGTGTTAGGGAAAAGGGGCTTTCGCAGAAGGAAAGCCCCTTTTGCTGATACAAATGACACTAACCTTGTCACAGGCTGATGAATAGGTTAACAAATAGCATTTATTACTAATATATGATATGATATGTATGTGCTTTTATTTGAACAATTGTGGGGTGGAGGTCATAAAATGAAAAAGTTCATATTGAAATTGCTGATTACTCTGATACTTGCAGCCACATTAAGTTTAGTAGCATGCAGTCAGGCAGGTCGTTACCAAACCATAGGTTCTGCAGCTGTTAGTACTGGTGCGGACAGCGACATCATATCCACAGACAATTCCGATGCTGGACATGAAGTTTATAAGGTTGATGTATTCACTATGCTTGGGAATTACGCAGGAATGCAGACAGGATGGTTTGCAAAAATCGTAAAGGATCGGTTTAATATGGAGCTTAATATGATCGCTTCCAATATTGACGGCGGAGGAGAAGCTAAATTCGCTTCCATGATTGCTTCCGGTGACTTAGGCGATCTGGTCATCTACGGAAGTGATGACTCAAAGTTTATTGACTCCATATCGGGTGGTTTTCTGCTTGACATGGCCAGAAATGGTTTGTTGGAGCAATATGGGCAGGAGATCGTTGTAAATTATCCCATGGTGATACAAAAAGCCGAGGTAAATTATGGGAATGGCATCGGTGTATATGGTTTGGGCTTTAACGCTGCAAATATGCCAAGCGGGCCATCAGAAGGGGAAGAGATGACCTGGGGCCCGGATCTTCGCTGGGATTTGTACACGATGCTTGGTTATCCGCGGATCGATACAATGGAAGATTACCTGTCAGTACTCAAGCAAATGCAAATGCTGGAGCCCAGAAGCGAATCAGGAAGGCCAACCTATGGATTCTCTCTGTGGAGCGACTGGGACGGTGACAAAATGTGCCTTGCCAAACAGTATGCCAATGTATACGGATATGACGAGTCAGACGGCTACAACCCTTATGGCTATGCTTTAGTATCTGCAGCAGGGGATCAATATCAGAGTCTTTTAGATCCGGACAGCTTTTATATCAAATGCCTGAAACTATATTTTAATGCGAATCAAATGGGTCTCATGGACCCGGACTCGATATCTCAGAAATATGAAGATGTAAATAGTAAGTTTATGGATGGACAAGTGCTGTTTTCGTGGTTTCCATGGATGGATAATATCTATAACACACAAGAACGGCAGGAACAGGGTAAGGGATTTCGCCTTGTTCCTTTTACAGAGGAGGTTGCTTATTCTACAGGATATAACCCCTATGGAGGAAACAGGCTCATTTCTATCGGAGTTGGAGCAGAATATCCGGAACGGATTATGCAGCTAATCAACTGGATGTATTCGCCGGAAGGTTTCCAGACCATTAAGACAGGGCCCAAGGGACTTACCTGGGATACTAATGCGCAGGGGAAACCTTATCTTACTGCATTCGGTAAAAAAGCTCTTCCTAATAATACGGAACCTGTACCTGAGGAATATGGTGGTGGAACCTTCAAGGACGGACAGAACCAGATGAACATTGACCCGATACATCAAACAGCCATTAATCCTGTGACCGGAGAGGCATATGATTACCATCTCTGGAATTCATACCTGAGGGACAATCCCACAAGATTGGTCAGTGATTGGAGAAGAAAAATGGGTGTCCTGACGGCCCGGGAATATTTTGAAAAGAACGGCCTGATTGCGGTGGTTGAACCAGTATTTACCGGAAAAGCTCCTGAAAATATGGATAAAACCCTTGACAAGAAAAAAGGCCAGGTATCTGCTATTATCAGGAAATATTCATGGGAGATGGTATTTGCCAGGAACCAGAGTGACTTTGATTCACTGCATGAGGACATGGTAAGTAAGGCAAAGAGCCTTGGTTATGACGACATACTCAAATGGAATATCGAACAGGCTCAAAAGGTGTATGAATGGCGCAAATCAAACCAGAACCGGCAGAAAAACTAGTTGCAATGCTTATCGGGGTATACAGCAGCTTGGACGGCCCGTATACTTATGCTGCCCTCTCATGTAGCCTGGCTAATAGAGGGAGTCCTATCATTCAACGGCTTGTACAGGCTTGAATACTACTACCGCCAGCGGAGGCACCTGAATTACCAGCGAATAGGGCCACTGATGATATCCGGTATCTTCGGCAGCAATACCGCCCAGATTTCCTACGTTACTGCCTCCGTAAAGCTCTGAGTCACTGTTGAGTATCTCTTTATAAAAAGCATTATTAGGGATACCAACCCTGTAATTGTTGTACACGACAGGTGTAAAGTTACATACAAACAGAAGGATATCTTCAGGCTGGCTGCCTTTACGCATAAATGAGACAATACTGTGATCACTGTCATTACAATCCAGCCACTCAAAGCCATCATAACTGAAATCAACCTCATAGAGCGCTTTTTCAGATGTATAAAGCTTATTTAGATCCCGGACATAGTTTTTCAGCTTACTGTGCATTTCATAGTCTAACAAATTCCAATCCAGACCCTGCTTAAAATTCCATTCTATAAACTGTCCGAACTCACCGCCCATAAACAGCAGCTTTTTACCGGGGTGGCCGTACATAAATCCATAGGTGACCCTGAGACCGGCAAATTTTTGCCAGTAATCGCCGGGCATTTTACCAATCATGGAGCGTTTGCCATGAACAACCTCATCGTGTGACAATACAAGGACATAGTTTTCTGTCATGGCATACATCATAGAAAATGTGATGTAATTGTGGTGATATTTACGATAAACAGGATCCATGCTGACATATTTTAAATAATCGTTCATCCAGCCCATATTCCACTTGTAGGAGAAGCCAAGGCCGCCGGTGTGAGTGGGTTTGGTCATCATAGGCCATGATGTGGATTCCTCGGCAATCATCATAATTCCCGGGAAATAGCTGTACACGGCTGCATTTAACTGCTTGAGAAAGTTTGCGGCACTGATATTCTGATTGCCGCCCCATTGATTTGGTATCCATTCCCCTTTTTTCCTGCCATAGTCCAGATAGAGCATGGAAGCTACAGCATCTACACGGATACCGTCGATATGGTAATTTTCAAACCAGAATATTGCATTGGAGATCAGAAAATTACGGACTTCATGGCGGTTATAATTGAAAATCAATGTTCCCCAGTCCGGATGTTCTCCCTGACGAGGATCTCTGTGCTCGTAAAGGGCGGTGCCGTCAAATCGGGCAAGGCCATGACCGTCCTTTGGAAAGTGAGCCGGCACCCAATCCATGATGACGCCAAGACCGTTTCTGTGGCACTGGTCCACCAGATACATGAAATCCTCCGGACGGCCATATCTGCTTGTAACCGAGAAGTAACCGGTGACCTGATAGCCCCATGAGTCATCCAGAGGATGCTCGGCAATAGGAAGCAATTCGATATGGGTATAGCCCATATCAACAGCGTATGAAACAAGCCTTTCGGCATAATCTCTGTAGGATAGAAAATGGTTATTGCCATCGTCTGAACGTGCCCAGGAGCCAAGATGCACTTCGTAAACAGATACCGGCTTTTGAAAGGTATTCCCGGAATCTCTTCGGCGGATCCATTCTTCATCCTGCCATTTATAACCACTAAGATTGTAAACAATGGAAGCGGTGCCTGGACGCAGCTCACTGTAGAAAGCAAAAGGGTCTGCTTTTAATAGAAGCTCTCCGTTATCGGTTTTTATTTCGTATTTGTACAACTCTCCTGAGCCTATCCCGGGGATAAAAAGCTCCCATACACCAGAGTCTGCAAGCATGCACATCGGATGGCTTCTGCCGTCCCAATAATTAAAGTTGCCAACTACACTGACGCTTTTGGCTGAAGGCGCCCAGACAGCAAAATGGGTTCCGCTTTGTCCGTTCAGAGTCATCAGATGTGCACCAAGCTTTTCATATATTTTATGGTGATTACCCTCATTAAACAGATGGAGATCAAAGTCGGTTAGTATTCGGG
>JAEZLF010000315.1 GCA_023435925.1 Bacillota bacterium | reverse complement strand
GAATTTCTAAGAACAGTAGCTTTCACCAACTCCCTTGCTTCAAGGGCATCATTGAATTGCTTGATCAGATTGTCACCGATACCGCCCTTGCCCACCTGAAATATGGGGTCTATGGTATTGGCCAGGCCTCTGAGGTAACTTCTTTGCTTGCTTGTAAGCATATTTACACCTTCCGTTTTATGTAATATCTACTTTATGTATCCTGTTTATCATTATCAGAAATATTTTCTTCCCATGGAATCATGTATTTCTGCATGGATTCAGAGATTGTGTATTCCCCTACTTGATATAGTCAAACTCTACATCGTATATTTTTACAGTGTCGCCCTCATGGATCCCCAACTTTTCAAGAGCTTCAATGACGCCCTTTGTCTTCAATGAACGTTGAAAATACTGCAGGGATTCATATACGCCAAAGTTGGTTGAGCCCACTACCCTCTTCACCCAATTACCTTCAACAATATATATTTTTCCTTCCTTACGCACGGTAAAAGGTTCTTCCTCCTCAACACCATATAGAACCTGATCCTCGCCCTCCATCAGTGAAACCATTTCCGGCAGATCGGCCAGCTGTGCTGCAACGTAAAACATCAGCTCTTTTATGCCGGAGTTTGTAGCAGCGGATATGGGAAATACTTTGTACCCTTTCTCTTCAATGGTTTTGCGGAAGCTTTCCAGATTATCCTGTCCATCAGGAAGGTCCACCTTGTTTGCCGCAATCACCTGCGGTCTCTGCGCAAGCTTCGGATTATACTTTTTCAGCTCTTCATTAATGGTTTCAAAGTCACTGAGGGGATCTCTTCCATCCACAGCAGCAACGTCGATCACATGGATAAACAGCCTGGTTCTTTCCACATGTCTTAAGAATTCATGCCCCAGACCGACGCCCGCATGAGCACCTTCAATAAGCCCCGGTATATCGGCCAGTACAAAGCTGCTGCCGGTATCAAGCCTGACCACGCCGAGATTGGGTTCCAGTGTAGTAAAGGGATAGTCGGCAATTTTAGGATTAGCTGCCGATACCATTGACAGAATCGTGGATTTCCCGGCATTAGGGAAACCTACCAGGCCAACATCCGCTATCACCTTCAGCTCCAACTCTACAGAAAATTCTTCTCCCGGGGTGCCGGCCTGTGCAAAGCTTGGTACCTGTCTGGTAGAGGTTGCGAAATTCTGGTTGCCCTTACCGCCTCTGCCGCCTTTTGCAATAATGATTCTCTGCCCCGGCTTCAGCATATCGGCCAGGACCCGGCCTGTCTGTTCATCTTTCACCAGGGTTCCCGGAGGAACCTTGATCACTAAATCATTTCCGCTTTTTCCGGTGCATCTGGATGTCCCGCCATTTTCACCAAATTCGGCCTTATACTTTCTCTTATATTTAAAATCAATCAACGTCCGAAGGCCTTCATCCACAACAAAAATAACATCTCCGCCTTTTCCCCCGTCGCCGCCATCCGGCCCGCCTGCAGATATGTACTTTTCCCTGTGAAATGAAACCCTGCCATTGCCGCCGTCTCCGGCCTTTATATGAATTTTTGCCCGATCTATAAACATATTTTGCTCCTTTAGAACTTCAGCGAAACAAGTAAGAAAAAAAATCCCGGCTTACTGTGCCGGGACTTATTTTTTACATATTAGACTGTAACTATACTGACCTGCTTTTTGTCCTTGCCCAATCTTTCAAACTTAACTTTTCCTTCGGCCAGAGCAAAAAGGGTGTCATCCTTACCGATTCCAACATTCTTACCGGGATGGATCTTTGTGCCTCTTTGTCTTACCAGGATGTTTCCGGCCAATACGGTCTGTCCGTCAGCTCTCTTAACTCCGAGCCTTTGTGCCGCACTGTCACGGCCGTTTCTTGAACTGCCGACTCCTTTTTTGTGAGCAAACAGCTGCAAATTAATTCTAATCATCGGATTACACCTCCTCATCTACTACCAAAACGTATTTACCATATGAAAGTTCTATCTGCTTGAAACCGATTGCTGTTGTTTCAAGTATGATGCCGGCAGTTGCCTTCTGCTGTGTCGTCATATCCGACGGTAAGCTGATCGTCATATGTCCGTCCTCTTCGCTGTAGCATCTGCTTAGTCCTGCCAAATCCTCCAGCGCACCGGCTGCTGTGTAGGCTGTTACCGATACTGCGGAGCAAATGATGTCCTGCCCCTTTTCAGCATACCCGGCGTGCCCGTCCACATTCATGCTTTTGATAGAACCCGATACATCTCTTTTTATTACTACCTTAATCATTCTTCAACCTGACACATATTAAACACTTATTTTATCGATCTGCACTTTCGTGTAGGGCTGTCTGTGTCCGTTTTTATTTCTGTAGCCTTTTTTTGCTTTGAACTTGAAGATGATAATTTTCTTATCTTTGCCTTGTCCAAGTACTTTTGCCGCTACACTTGCATTTTCCACCAATGGTTTGCCAAAAGTGAGATTGCCTTCGTTGGATACTGCCAGAACTTTATCAAAAGTCACAACAGCGCCATCTTCAACGTCAAGCTTCTCTATGAAAACGACATCGCCTTCCTGCACTTTATACTGCTTTCCACCTGTTTCTATAACAGCGTACATTGCTTATACCTCCTGTTTACAGACTCGCCGAATCTTTCAGGCAGCTATCGATCATGCACAAATCCGGTTTACAGGTCTTGCACTGATCTTACATCTGTTTTGCTGCAAAAATCAATTGACCTTGTATAAAATCATTTTTGCAATTTCAGATGTCGCATTTTGGAGCCCTAGCCGAGCGGTTACCGAAATATTTTAACACACAAGCGTATTGATGTCAACGTCCTTGATTTTTATTTCATCATGCTTCATTTCTTCTGAAGCTGTGAACTGAATCCTCTTGCCATAAGTTTCCTGCAATCTGGAAAAATTACCGTTGATATCAGCCTTCAGGACATGTATTACCGACGGATGAACTTCAACCTGAACAGCCTTTGCAATGGTCTGACTGAAGTAGTGTCCTATTTCCTTTTCCACATTCCTTGCGACTGCCTCAGGTACCAATATCTTACCCGTTCCGTCACAGCAGGGGCAATCCATGTGTAGCACCGTGGATAATTCCTGCCGGATCTTCTTTCGGGTCATTTCAATCAGTCCAAGTCCGGTCATTCCCACGACAGTAGTTTTTGTCCTATCCTTTCGCAGTGCCTGTTTCAGTTCATCGAGCACCTTCTGCTGGTGCTCATGCTCATGCATGTCGATAAAGTCGATAATGATAATGCCGCTGATATCCCTCAACCTGATTTGTTTGCCGATTTCACGGGCGGCCTCGATATTGGTCTTCACCACAGTTTCCTCAAGGCTGCTGCCCCCTACATACTTGCCTGTGTTCACATCGATAACAGTCAATGCTTCCGTCTTATCAATGACCAGATACCCTCCGCACTTGAGCCAAACCCTTCTCGCAAGAGCTCTTGCGATCTTCGTTTCAAGCTGATAGTACTCAAACAGGTCATAATTCTTGCTGAAATACTCTACCCGATACTTCAGGGCGGGCGAAATCATATCCACGACTTCCAGCACCTTTTCATACTGGTGTCTGTCGTTTATAACAAACTTATCTATATCGGATGTGAACAGATCTCTGACTGCCCTATAAACAAGGCTCAAATCCTTGTGAATACAACGCGGAACCGTCCCGCTGCGCTCTTTCTGCTTAATGCTTTCCCACAGCTTCAGCAGGAAATTCAGATCCTGGGTAAAGTCGTCCTCTTCCTTACCTTCCGAGGCTGTCCGTATAATAAGCCCCTTACCTTTAGGCTTTAACTTTTCAGCTATTTTTTTTAGCTTTGCACGTTCTGCATCATTTTCTATTCTTCTTGATACCCCGGTATAGTCTGCATCAGGCAGCAGCACCAGATGCCTGCCGGGCAGAGTAATATTCGTAGTCACCCTTGGTCCCTTGGATCCTATAGGCTCCTTAATCACCTGTACGGTTAGTTCCTGTCCCGCTTTGAGCAGTTCACCGATATTGCATCCCTTGATATCCCGTACATCCTCTTCCTCATCGTCAGAATAATCCTTTCTTGTGATAATATCACCTACATACAAAAAAGCATTTTTCTCACTGCCAATATCGATAAAAGCCGCCTGCATTCCGGGCAGCACACTGCTGACCTTGCCTCTGTATATATTCCCTACCATTCTTTCAGAACAGGCTCTTTCAATATAAATCTCAACAAGCTCTTTATCTTCCATAAGAGCAATCCTGTTTTCACCTATCCCTATATCTACAATTAGTTCATTACTCAATATTCCACCACCCGTATAGGATAAATACGTTCCTCTAGCTTATTTTGAGCACTCAAGTATACTGCTGTCAATCGGATCCTTCAGCTCTCCGTTTTTCTCTACATAAAGCGCTTTCCGGTGCAGTCTGCTGGTTACGGCCATAATTCCCGCATACTCGACCAATGCCTTAATGAACAGCTCCGGTCTGAGATTGGATGCACTGCCTGCACTGAATCTTGTTAATGCTGTAAATGCGGATGGATACGCCTCATATCCAAAAGGCACCTTCTCTATTTGCTCAAATCTCGCCTCCAGAATCAACGGACGTATATCCATTTCCTTTGCTGTACCTTTACCTTCTTTAAGCACCTTTATGCATTCCATTTTCATCAACTGTTCAAGCTTGTAGTTTGCTTCTTCCAATGACATCTCTTTGTTCAGAAAAATGTCCAGTTCATAATCTGCCGCTGTGACGGAAGCCATAATATTGGTCTTCGTACATTTTTCCGCCGCTGCAGTTATTCTGATGCCATCAGGCATCGTCCTGTTAAGAATATCCATGAAGTGCTCTGGACGGGTATCCTTCGCCATTTCAAAATCAGCATATTCACCGTTGCTTGTTACACCAACAGAAAGCGGAAGACCAAACACCATCTGGGGATGGGGATTAAAGCCCTGGGAATAGGAAATCGGCAGCCCGGACCGCCTGATGGCACGTTCAAATACTTTCATCAGATCCAGATGGGAAATGAACTTGATTTCTTCTCCACGTGTAAACCTCACACGAATACTATTCAACGTCAGCACCCCCATCTTCGTCACCTTCTGCACATTCCCCGTTCTTGAATTCGTTGCAGACTCCCTGTCCAAAAGAACTTGCACCGCAGCCGGAACAGGATTGCATGCAGTTCAGCGTAACTTCACCTTTCTCTGCCTTCCCCTTTTCCCGAAGTAAAAACTTCTTCGAAACGCCAACGTCAATATGATCCCACGGGAATACTTCCTCAGGTGCTCTTTTCCGGTTCGCATAAAAAGCCGGTTCGACATTACACTCCGTAAAGGCTTGCAACCATAAATCGTACTTGAAATGATCCCCCCAGCTGTCAAACTTGCAGCCCAGCTCCCATGCCTTGGCGAGGACCTTCCCGATTTTTCGGTCTCCTCTTGCAAACACCGCTTCCAGCAGACTCAATTCCGGGTCATGCCAGCTATATTTCAGATGCCTGTCCCTGATATTGTCCTTCAAATAACGCTGTTTCTTTGTCAACTCCTCCACGCTGTCCTGAGGCTCCCATTGAAAAGGCGTAAAAGGTTTCGGTACAAAGGAGGAAGTACTGATAGAGACTTCAAGGCCCTTCCCCCTCTGCCCCTTCGGCACCTTAAAATACTCCTCTACAACCTGCCGGCCAAGGGCGGCAATCCCCTCCACGTCCTCCATTGTTTCAGTTGGTAATCCTATCATAAAGTACAGCTTAACACCCTTCCAACCGCCATGAAAAGCCAGTTTGACGGAATGAAGGAGATCTTCCTCCGTTACTCCTTTGTTGATAACATCCCTCAGCCTTTGAGTACCGGCCTCCGGTGCAAATGTCAGTCCGCTTTTCCTCACCTTCTGAGCTTTTTCCATCAAATCGAGGGAAAAAGAATCGATCCGAAGTGAAGGAAGCGCCAGATTGACCATTTTGGGCTCCATCTCCTCCAGCAGCTCTGAAGTCAGTTGAGGCAGACCCGAATAGTCACTGGTACTCAGGGAAGTCAGCGATATTTCCTCATACCCACTGCTTTCTTCAAGCTTCCTGGCCATTTCTGCCAATCTTGCAGGCGTCCTCTCCCTCACCGGTCTGTAAATAAAGCCTGCCTGACAGAATCTGCAGCCCCTCGTACATCCGCGGAACAGCTCCAGCATGATTCTGTCGTGAACAATGGACATATAAGGCACCACAATTTTATCCGGGAAATATGTATGGTCAAGATCATGGATAATCCTCTTTCTGATTTTAGCCGGATAAATATCACTGACAGGCTTCACACTGCTTATCGTACCATCTTCATTATATGACGGTTCATAAAAGCCCGGCACATATATTCCTTCAATGTGAACGATTTTGTTTAGAAAAGCTTCTCGCGATCCACCTTCCTTTTTCCACTCCTTATAGGCATCCATCACCTCATTAATGATTTCCTCACCCTCACCAAGCATCAAGAAATCCACAAAGTCGGCAAGAGGCTCCGCATTATACGCACACGGTCCGCCGGCACACACAAAGGGCTGCCCGTCCTTCCGGTCTGTGCTCAAAAGTGGAATCCCCGCAAGATCAAGCATATTCAGAATATTGGTATAGCTCATTTCGTACTGAAGTGTAAAGCCTACAAAGTCAAAGCTACTCACCGGTTCACGGGATTCCAGCGCAAAAAGCGGAATGCTGTTTTCACGCATCCTCTCCTCCATATCGGTCCACGGTGCAAATACCCGCTCACAGCAGGTATCCTCCCGTTCATTGAGCAGATGGTAAAGTATTTTCATACCAAGATGAGACATCCCCACCTCATACACATCAGGAAAACAAAAGGCGAACTTGATATCTAAACCGGAATGGTCCTTCCTGATGCTGTTCCACTCACCTCCGGTGTATCTTGCAGGCTTTTCCACGCTCTGCAGTATGTCATCTCTTATCGCTACCGGCACTTAAACCTCCATAAACAAACGTCAGGTTAATCGTTTGCTTCTTCTACAATTCTTTTTTATTACCCTCATGAAAAAGTATCATTGGATGCCTTTTCATTCCAACATTTTTTTAATGTATATACTATACCCAAATGGATAAAAATTAGCAACTTATGTTTCTGCTGCAGGTGTATTTCGCATCTTCCGCCATCTGATCAAATACAGCATGGAAGCAATAATACGCAGCAGTCCGATAATACCGAGAGACATGTAGATATTGGTCTTGTTATATATCCAAACTCCGATCAGCGGAGCAATAAACCCCGATATATTAATCAACGTGTTGAATACCGAAATATATACCGTATTGCTTTTCTCAGGAAGCGTCTGAAGCAGGCTGAAAAACAGGGTAAGGTTAAACCCGGCAATAAAGAATCCAACAAACACATTGATTAGCAGAATCATTGGAAAGCTATGAAGAACTGTAAAGAACAATGGGTTTACTGCGATACCAACTGCTCCGATGACAATGATGAGACTGCTTCCTCTCATTTCTGACTGCTTGTTCCAGAAGGAGAAGGAAAAGAACTGGGCAAGTCCGGATGCTACACTAACCAGACTTAACTGCAATTCATTGAGGTTGGCATAATTGGCATTATAAATAAAATAAAGCGGCCAGCCCATTTGCCAGAAAAAATGAAAGGCAAAGCTGCACAGGCAGAATATCAGGAAAGGCTTGTTTGAAAGAATCCCGGCAAAATCTGCTTTCCCGAATGCATGAGATGATTTTGACTCCGCATCGGTTCCGGCCGTATGACCTGTCTGATGCTCATTTCGCTCTCCAACCCTGGAGAAAAGGAGCAGTTGAACCAATGTCAGTGCAAAACATGCTCCGTAAAAAATCTGATATAGGAAAAGCCTGTCTTCATCAGATTTGGGTACCGTTGTTAGCAAAAGCCCTGTAAGCAGCACCGTAAGCAATCCGAAAAAGGTTCCGAATTTGCTTCTTACGGAATAAACTCTGTTCGCATGAGATCCCTTGAAATTGTCGGCGAAAAAGGATTGCCATGTAGTAAGATACAGAGCCCCAGGACAGTTCAGCAGACCGATCAAAATAACATACAGCATTACCTTGGCCTGATGGGGTATTGCCGGCACAAATGCAATGGCAGCATAAAACAAGCTGCTGATAAAAAGCAGTATTAATACGGTTTGCTTCTTACGGTTGATCCGTTCGATCAGCATCCCGAAGGGAATCAGTACGAAAATGGCAACCAGCGGGGGTGCTGCATTCAACAAAGCGATGTGAATGTTCTCTGCGCCCATTCTCTTGCCAAACATCTGGATAAACGGATTGTATAAATTAAGGATCATTGTGTAAACAATGCCCTCCATGATGAGGAACATTGCCCCCGGTATCTTCTTCTTAAAAATTCGCATCCGTTTCAGCACCCTATATGAATAATAAAAGCTCTTGCCTGAGGACATTATATCACATATCTCGACAAAACGTTCCTGCCTTTTTCAGCAGCTTCAGAGGACAGCTGGCCTCCTGTAACAGGTTGACGACATGGTACATCAGCCTTAATGTATAATGGAAGCATTCAGTGACAGCAAATTCGTTTGGAATTCATGTTACAGTCTCAATCTCATTCTAGGCATTGATACTTCCTTCTGGTATATCTAAAGCATATGTTCTTTCATTTGACCCATCATGCTACCTCCCATAAAATGATCGTACTTATCCAACCAGCCAGAATAAAATATTTCTGAACAACGAAAGAGCCGAAACAGACATTCTATTTCGGCCCTTCGATTCTATCCGTTATTAGTCATAAAGGTTAGGAGCGATACTGGGATCATCAATATTGTCCTTGTTATACCATGCTCCGCCCGTATCGACATCGGATACAGCTTCGCCATTTGCTGCTGCAATCAGCAGATCAACGGTAACCTGACCCATCTTCAGAGGAGACTGTGTAACCGCACCATACATAGTGCCATCTTTAATAGCTGCCTTAATAATGGAACCGGCATCAAAGCCAACAGCGATAACCTTATCATCGGTACTTCCCAGTACACTCAGATTTTGATTCGCAGTGAGTATACCTTCTGCAGAAACCTGATTGGAACCGAAAACACCGATAGCATCGGGTTGATTCAGAATTGCACTTGCTTCTGTTGCACAAAGCTCCGTTGTTGTCTGAGAAGGAACGCGAACTTCGATAATAACATTGGCAGAAGCTTCATCACCCTTATCTTTAGCTTTGCCTACAAAGTAGTCATTGCCTACAACTGCTGTAGACTTTCCTGCAGCTTTGCAAAGCTCTGTGATTTTATCAATAAAACCAAGACCACGGCTTGTAATCGATTCGGATGTAGCATCCTGGTTAACAACACCGATTCTTACTTTACCACTTGCTCCTTTTACTCTGCTCTCGAGAGCTTTCCAGATACCTTCAGCTGCTGTAACGCCTGCTTTGTAGTTATCTGTGGAAGCTGTGGCAAGAACTGACCCAGCGGGTGCATCAGGAATACCTGAATCAAAGCAGATAACTGGAATGCCTGCGTCTTTAGCAGCCTGAAGTGCATCAAGCATAGCAGAAGCATCACAAGCTGCAAGACCAATTCCATCGGGTTTGCTGTTTATAGCATCATTAAACATTTGAACCTGATCAGCGATGTCAGATTCGGAGTTCGGGCCATTAAATGTACAAGTAACGCCCTTCGCATTCATTTGATCCGTTGCTCCCTTAACAGCAGCGAGCCAATAGGTTGACTGGTAGCTCTTTACGATAATTGCGAAATTCTGACCACCTGCATCAGCTGTCTTTGTCTCAGCTGCCGGCTCTGCTGGTTTGCTGGAAGCAGCTGCTGATTCCGCTGGTTTTGCAGCTGGCTCATTAGAACCTCCTCCACAGCCTGCTAACAATGAAGTAACCATTACGATGCAAAGAACGATTGATAACAATTTCTTACTCATTTTTTTCCTCCTTTAAATTATTATTAGAATTTTTTTATAATTACTGCTTTTTAACAGCAGCAGTTACTGATTTAGTTCCTCTCTTATTTCTGGACAAGTCGATTAGTACTGCCGTAATCAGTACAATACCTGTAATAATTTGTTGCCAATTCGCCTGCAGACCGACGAAAGGAAGTCCTGTTTTTAGAATACAAATAACAAATACACCTAAAAGAGTACCTACTATACTACCTACACCGCCGGTCATGGAAACACCGCCGATAATCGCGCCGCCAATTCCCTCAAGTTCAAATCCTGCACCTGTTCCCGGATATACGCTTGCAAATATTGCTGAGTAGGCAATCGATGCAATTCCTGCAAAAACACCGGATATTACATAAGCAATAATGTAGTAAAATTTAATGTTGATACCTGATAGTCTTGTTGCCTCTTTATTACAGCCAATAGCAATGATGTATCTTCCGGCTTTTGTATGATTTAAAACAAATGACATGAGTACGACCAGCAGTAAAATCCATAAGAACCCTAATGGTAATTTCATATCTCCAATATTCAGCTTGAAAATAGTTCTAAACCATCCACCTTTCGTACCAACTGTAGGCCAGGGTATTCCGAGGCCGGTACTGAATATTGAGCCAAGTCCCCTGGTCATCATCATCGTACATAATGTTGCCAGAAATGGCGGCAGATTCATAACTCCAACAAGAACACCGTTTATGAGGCCAATGATTGCACCACATAAAATACAAACGATCATTCCCATCCATACCGGCCATCCCTGATACACAACCAGATAACCACCAATCAACGAATAACAAATTAGTCCCGTACCGATTGACAAGTCTACCCCGCCGGTGATTAAGGGAAACGTAACACCAATTGCTATCAATGTAATATAATAGGAATAATCCAAAATACTTAACATCGTTGAATATTTTCTGAAATTCGGGCTGGCAATAAAGAAAAATCCAAACAGTGCAACGACAATAAGAAATATAACGATTTTCTGTCCACCAAGCCGTTGAACAACTGATTTATTTGATAAGGCCGGCATATCCTGAATTTGTCTCGACATATCCTTCTCCTTCTCCTCCTAATTCTCCAGCGTTGCCAAATGCATGATCTTCTTCTGGGTTGCCTCATGAATTCCGAGTTCCCCACTCTTGCGTCCTTCGCACATAACAATAATCCGGTCGCTCATCCTAAGTATCTCAGGCAATTCTGAGGAGATCATTATGATTGATTTTCCTTCTTTAACAAGCTCATTCATTAATTTATAAATGTCGCTTTTGGCACCAACATCAATTCCTCTGGTTGGCTCATCAAAAATCAAAATATCACAATTTCTCACCAACCACTTAGCTAAAACAACCTTCTGCTGATTTCCGCCGGAAAGATCAACTACCAGTTGGTCAACACTTGGAGTTTTTATTGCAAGAGATTCAACATATTTATTTGCTTCCTTGTTTTCCTTCTTTTTGTCTATAAAAATGCCATTTGTGAAGTTCTCAAGATAAGTCATCGTTGAGTTTTCTGCAACAGTACGCTGTATCACTATCCCAAAACGTTTCCTATCTTCTGAAAGGTATCCGATACCACACTTTACTGCATCCTTCGGATTATTTATGTCAACTTTCTTTCCGTTAACATAAATATCCCCGCTCTCTTTGGGATCCGCCCCAAAAATAGCTCTTGCAGTCTCCGTTCTTCCTGCACCCATAAGTCCCGAAAACCCAAGGATTTCACCTTTATACAATTCGAAGCTTACATCCTGCACAAGTCTTCCTGCATTGAGATGCTCAACCTTCAGCACTACCGGTGCATCCTTTGGAACCTTACTCTCTGTCTTGGCTTCTTCGTAGATAACACGCCCAACCATCATATTAATGATATCGTTTTTCGTTGAATCCGCAGAAACTAAAGTCCCCACATATGCACCATCGCGCATTACGCTTACACGGTCTGTAATGACCTTAACCTCGTCCATTCTATGAGTAATATAGATAATGCCAATGTCTTTTTTCTTTAGGTCCCTGATGATCTCAAATAATTCATCAACCTCTGTCTCGGTTAGCGCTGCGGAAGGCTCATCAAATACGATGACCTTTGCCTCATGGGAGATTGCCTTTGCAATTTCACACATCTGCTGCTTACCGACAGTAAGCTTACTCATTGTCTCCGTAGGATCAATATCGATATTCAGACGCTTAAAAAGCTTGGCTGCTTCTACATTCATCCGGGCATCATCAATCTTTTTGCCTTTCATATACTCACGGCCAATAAAAATATTCTGAGCTACCGTCAAATGGCCAAGCATGTTCAATTCCTGATGCACAATTACTATACCGGCCTGCTGAGCTTCACGCGGATTCGTAAACTCAACTTCCTTTCCATCATAAGTAATCGTGCCGCTATCTTTTTTATATATTCCGGTCAGTACCTTCATCAGTGTCGATTTTCCGGCACCGTTCTCCCCCATCAATGCATGTACTTCTCCTCTATATAATTCGAAGCTGACATTGTCGAGTGCATGGACACCCGGAAATGTCTTATCAATACCTTTCATTGTCAATATCATCTCGCCCATTTTCCACCATTTACCCTTTCACTGCACAATGCGCTGACTTAAGAAGTGTTAATTCTTCCTCTTTCTGGATACTACATCTAAATATACTGCGACGATTACTATGATACCTGTAATGACAAGTTGATAATTTTTATTTAGACCGATTGCGAGAATCCCTTCCTGCAGGATTGAAATGATCATTACGCCAATAAACGTTCCGCCAATGGATGCAAGACCACCAGCCATAGAGGTTCCTCCCATAACACAGCCGGCAATAGCTTCGTTATTATATTGGTCACCATAACCAGGCTGAACCGTCGTATACGCTGCCACAAAAAATATTGCCGCAATCCCCGCCAATGAACCACAAATAATATAAGCTATCATTTCCCACTTTTTCACATTGACGCCTGACAGCCTTACTGCTTCCTTATTGCTGCCCAAGCTGAGAAAATATCTTCCCATCTTTGTTTTATTCAGAACAATAGAGCAGATAATTGCAGTGACAAGTAAAATAATCAGCCCCACAGGAAAATATGTATTACCGACTTTCATTTTAATTAAATTCCTGTACCAGCCATTTTCTTGTGCCAACTGCGGCCAACTAACCGACTGAGCTTTTGTAAATACCGATGCAACACCTTTACTGATTTGCATGATTGCCATCGAGGTTATGAAGGAAGGAACACTCTTATATGCTACAAGATATCCATTTAGCGTGCCGTACAGCATTCCAATCACGACACTTGCGATTAAGCAAAGCCAAAGCGGCCAGTGATAACGTGTCAACAGGTAGCCGGACATAATAGCTGCGCAGAACATTACTGGCCCAATGGAAAAATCAATGCCGCCGGTTGCAATAACAAACGTAACTCCTAAGGCCAAAAAACCTAGAAAGTATGCATAATTCATTGCACTCAATATCCTGTTATAGCTTACGAAATTACTGGCGAATAAGGCGAAAAAACCATACATGCCTAATAAAACCAAGCACAGGACAATTCGATTAAAACCTACTGTTTTTACTAACGGGTTTTGTTTGATCTGATACACATTTTCCCTCCTGCATCTGTGCTGAACGAAAACTCCAAATAAATTTGCGCACCTGTTGTATATATGCTTTAATTTCCAATGGGGGCAAGCCCCCATACCCCCTCGCTGCGGGCAAAATGAATTCGCCCTACGCTACACTTCGTGCGCCACGCCTAAACGTGGCGTTTGAACAACGTCAGGCTGGTCGATGACTCCGTCATCTGCTCGCCCATGCATCCTGGCTGGAAACCTGTGACGTTGTTCAATAACCTACTCTAAATATTAAGGAATACGATTCGTTAATGAAATATGAAATCCTATAAAGAAATATCGAAATCTTACAAAGAATGTCAAGACGATTTCGGCATAACCATCTTAAAACATATATCTTTTAGAATAATAGAAGAATGTACCCTATTGACTTCCACCAATATTGTATTATACTTTATCATATACTAGTAATGAAAGGTTGGTATTGATGTCGGTTAGCTCTGTTAAGGTGTTTTTCAACTAAATACGGTTGATATGGCATATTTGATACGCACGGTTCATCAATTTTTCTTGGTGGAACAGCTTATTCGTTATTAAGTGTGCCCAAATAAGGGCAAACCTTTGCAGACTGCTTCAAATACAATTTCTCAGGATCCCTATATTAGAGGACGATTGTTGAATGACTGCACGACAGGATTGTTTGTCGGGCATTTTTTATTTCCCCGACAAACAGCTATCGCAATCATCAACTTGTGAAATGAACCCGCATGAAGTAATCCACCGCTAGGTGAGGTATGTCTATGCGGGTATGTTATTTTACAATGGACTTTAAAAATCGGAGGGAATTGAAATGAATCTAAATAAAATCAATAAAATGTATGAAACATTGGAATTTAACAAAGTTATACAATTACTTGAGAACCAGGCATTATCAGAAAAAGCACGGCATAGGATCAGGCAGCTTATACCATATTTATCTGAAACTGAAATACACCGTCATATGAATGAAACCACTCAGGCTAAGCTGATTCTGGAGCAATACGGCAATCCGCCGCTATCCCCCATGAATGACCTCGAAAAAGCGTTGTCTTCACTGGGTAAGGGTATTTTTCTGCTGCCTGAGCAGCTAACCGGAATCGCGCAATTTTTGGCAGCTTGCAGACGTCTGAAGAGCTATTTGAGGCGATCCGAATCAACCTCCGCAGAAGTTGCACTCTATGGAAATTCTATCTTCGAATTATCAGATATAGAGGATGAAATTAACAGGGCTGTCCGAGGGAATGTACTTGATGACAAAGCCTCGGTTCAGCTTGCAAGTATCCGAAGAAAGCTTATAAGCTCAAATGATCAGGTGAAGTCCAGGCTGGAATCCCTTTTGCGCAACAACCCCAATTGGTTTTCCGAGAGCTTTGTATCGGTTCGCAACGGGCATTGCACATTACCTGTGAAGAGGGAGTACAAAAACAATGTTGCAGGAACAGTCATAGATGTATCACAATCCGGCGGCACCTGTTTTATTGAGCCCACAGTCGCAGCAAAATTGCAGCAGGAAATCAGTCTGCTTCACATGGAAGAGGAGAACGAGATCAGGCGCATCTTATTTGCTTTGACAGCACTCGTGGAGGAGAATCTACCCGCAATCAAGATTAATGTAGAAGCAATGGAAACGTTGGATTTCATCTTTGCAAAGGCCAAACTGAGTATTGTCATGAAAGCAGAGCCTCTACCCGTTAGGATGGAAAGAAAAATTGTGATCAAAGGCGGACGTCATCCTCTTCTAAATGCTGAAAATATCGTCCCACTTGATTTTGAAATGGGCGGTGACATCAAGGGTATAGTAATAACCGGGCCAAATACGGGAGGAAAAACCGTTGCACTAAAAACCATTGGCCTATTGTCAATGATGGCACAGAGTGGCCTTCACGTACCGGCAACAGGTGGTGTGTTTACAATGAATAACGCAGTACTTTGCGATATTGGCGATGGGCAGAGCATTACAGAAAATCTTTCCACCTTCTCCTCCCATATCACCAATATCATTGACATCCTTCGAATGGCGGATGTTCAATCTCTTGTCCTGCTGGATGAACTGGGCTCCGGAACGGATCCCGCGGAAGGAATGGGTCTTGCAGTCTCCATTTTGGAAGAACTGAGGGGTAAAAACTGTTTGTTTGTGGCTACCACCCATTATCCAGAGATAAAGGATTTTGCCAAATCCACACCGGGATTGATCAATGCCCGGATGGCCTTCGACCGTAAAACTCTTCAGCCACTATACAGGCTTGAAACAGGTGAAGCGGGAGAAAGCTGCGCCCTCTATATCGCCAGGCGTCTGGGAATGCCACTGCACATGATAGAGCGTGCAGCCAAGGCCGCATATGGAAGCGACAGCAGGAATAAAGACACAATCGACAGCGGCAGTGGCAGCATTGGCAGTGACAGTATCGGTAATGACAGTATCAGCAGTGGCAGTATCGGCAGTGACGGCGACAGTATCACCAGCAGCAGTGGCAGTATCGGCAGTTCTGGTGCTCAAAGTACCGGATATGACTGTGCAGAAATGTCCGAAGGCCGGAAAACCACCGATGTAATGATTCCTCAGATTGATAATATAGTCCCGGTTCAGTCCTCCTGTCATAATTCCGAAGTCCTGCAAAGTGTCAAGCCACAGGCTGTCAAGAAAGTGTTGGAAAATCCGCCTGACGAGCGGTTTAACATCGGTGACAGCGTTATCGTTTACCCCCAGAAGCTGATTGGCATCGTCTACCAGAAGGCAAATGTAAAGGGAGACGTGGGGGTGCAGGTACAAAAGGCCAAACTGCTGGTCAACCACAAGAGACTGAAGCTGCAGGTAGCTGCAGAAGAGCTTTACCCGGACAATTACGACTTCTCTGTCGTATTTGATTCCGTCGCTGACAGGAAGAAACGGAAGCAAATGGCAAAAAAGCATAATCCTGATCTGCTGTTTGAAACCACAAGCGGAGAAGGAGGAAAAACATGGAGATGAGCCAAACCATAGAAAACTGACTTAGACAACGGCAGAAAAATTCATGATGGAGGTCTGGACGATCTTTCTGACTGTTTCCAGACACACAAGCAGATCTCTGTCACTTAATACTCGATTGTTGGCTCTATACGCTGAATTTAACCAGATAGGTTGAGAATAATATCTTCACTTGTAGCTATACATATAGTTACAAGTGAAGATATTTCAGCATTTATCATCAAAGCATCAAAGGTTTGGACAAGGGTCAAACATTTTTTGTGATTTACATTCCATTTTACCATTGCATTAACACATTTTTGGTGTTAGAATAGTAAAGCGCAATTCAATAACAGATCGGGGTGTAGCGCAGATGGTAGCGCGCTTGGTTCGGGACCAAGAGGCCGTGGGTTCAAATCCCGCCACTCCGACCACACTTGAAATGAAAGGATATGAATTTTAATGATTCAAATCCTTTCATTTTTATATTTGGTTTTATATTATGTATGTTCTGTTAGTTAAGCCGTCTCCGAAATGAAATAATAGTAAACTCGTTCTAGCTAACATCGGGGCTTCAGATAGAGACTCTATTTCACCTGAAGTTTTGAAGAGGAACTCCCACCGCCTCTCGTACTTCCTCGCGCCCGAAGGAGATCACATCGGGAAAGTTAAAGGGTCATGCGCCGCCGTCAACGAAGTCGCACTGCTCAGCAAAAAGCTCCGCGACCTTGTCGCAGTCGCCGGAATTGAGCCCGGCTACATAGTCTTCAAGGATTTTAGATACATTCATATGTGTTACCTCCCAATCAGTATTTAAAGCGGATTATATCTTCTAAGCTACTCGATAACCCTCATATATGGCCGGTCACGTGGCCATCTTTATGTTTGACAATCCTCTGATGCCGGAAGATCTGGCGGCAGTTAGGATATTTATTGACACGCTGCAGCTTCTGATGCTGCCGAGAAAACGGAGAGAAACGGCTTCGCTCACATCGTACATGTGCGACCTTCTCGACGAAAACACGGCTCCGCAGGTTCGCTCACTGGCTATACGCTGCCTTTCGGAATACATCTCAGAGCCTTTTTCTGTTATGGTGACCCCAATCGGTGACACCGCCGCGCAAAGAGCCTTTGCTGCAATGGTCATATCTCAAATGCCGGACACCTATCACTCGGTCGTCAACGCCATTCACAATGACTGCATCGTAACTTTGTTTGGGCTGATGAAGGGCGGGCAACACTCGGAAAAGGAAATCTCCTTCTTCCATCGTGTTGCGGAGTATCTTTCGCCATCAAAGACCTCTAGCGGTATATCACAGCCATTTTCAGACCTTTCTGAACTTAGCGGACGATACCAGCAAGCTTATATGACCGCACTTGTTACCGAGGCACCCTGTGGCTTTTTTGATTTTGTGTTCCCCACTCCGATGTTCAAGGCTGTGAGCCTGAATGTACAAGTGGAAATGTTTATGTATCCCGCGTTGAAGCGAATGCTGGAATACGACAAGGAAAATCAGACGGAGTATTTTAAACGCTGGAGGTCTACAGCCTGTCGCTTCACAACAAGGAGGCCACTGCCCGCGCGCTTTGCATACACCGCAACACGCTGCTGTACAGGCTCAACAGAATAAGCGAGCTATTTACGTTGCCCTACGAGGAACCGCACACGGCACTGGCGCTACTAAACAGCTTTCAGCTATACGCTGTAGAGGAGCCCGGTAAGGCGGATGTTTTCAGGTGCTAAATCCTATAAGACCACTCCAGCCAAAACAAAACCCTTGAGGTTGTTGACCTACAAGGGTTTTGCTATTTCCATTTATTTTAATTTTTCCTACTTTATCAGCAATCCTCTTAGCATTAACAATCAATGACTGTACTTATTCTAGCTCTTTGTTTTACTATCGTGCCATCCCAGGCAGGGCACATGCACTTTACACTGTTCAGGACGCAGTCTGTAAAGTGGTTAAGTTCTACCTGGAAAGCTTGAATCTATGAGTAAGTTAATTTTTTAGCCTTTTACTTATATATATTGAGTTTCAATTGCTCTGCAACTGTAGCAGCGAGTCTTTCTCCTTCCCCCGGCTCAAGTGGAAGTGAAAGATATAAAAAGTTTGACTCATATCCCTCGTATCCGAGATTTTCAATCGTTTCAATAGTGGCTATGTATCCTGTTGAAGCATTTGCGTTACCCAAAGCCATCACAATCTTATCCGGGAGCGCATTCTTAAGGGGAGCCGCAAGGCTGAAGAACATTTCCGCAGGAAACCCCACGAAGACCACCCCGCCTAACTGAAACACCTGCACATTCAGCGTTCTCTCATACGGGTTTTCACTATTTCCAATATGTTCCTTCATTTTTGACGCCCAGGATTGTACGAGTCTAAACTTTGCAGGGTTCAAATCCTTATCATCTACATAATCTTCAAGTATTCTATCTATGTCCTCATTTTTATACTTTACCAGATTAAGCTTTACAGGAATTTCAAAAGAATCAATCACCATATCCTTAGCCGTTTCTACCTCTTGTACTGCATTTAAAAAAGTACTGGCTATAATTTTGCCATATTCATCAATCGTCTCCTGTGTACCGGATCCCCAGCGGAAAATATTCGATACAGGGTCGATATCACCGCAAAACCCATTCAGGAACATGCTATCATAGCCTGCTTTTTCCATTTCATTGGTTACACAGCCGGGATAATCCGCGGATATGACCTTTGCAGGTCCCAATGTAACAGGATGGCATCCGGTGCTTAATATAGCCAAAGGGTTCCCCTTTTCAAAATAAAATGCTATTGCCCTCAGCTCTTCATCCGAGGGAATATCGGGGTTCGTCCTGTTATAGCCGATTTTCTCCTCTAATGCTGTTTTTATTTGTTTGACCGACTTTAACCTTCTAATGCTTTTATACGCACTGTTACCGGCTTCAACCAAAAGGGAGGGGAGTATTTTAACGTATTCTGCATCCCTTTCCCCTATCCCTTCTGCATCACATGTATTGGGGCCTGTATGAGTATGAGTCGATAAAATCAGAATATGATTTTTATCTATTCCTAGATCATCCTCAATTTTTTGCTTTACCTCATCAACAATTTGCTGTGAAAGAGCTATAAGGTCGCAGTTCAATAATAGCAGCTTCTTCTTTCCATCATCAAACAATACTGCCCGTACAAAAAGAGGATCATTAATCCTTTCAGCTTTTCTGCCCGGATAATAGCCATATCCGCAAAGTTCAACACCAACAGGCGGTGTTATATCTACATAAGAATATCCTATGCGCATTTTTTTCGTCCCCTTTGCATTTTCATAAAAGAAAAAGACAAAAGCAATAGTTGTGATAATACAAACACATATTATAACAAATACTCTTCGCTTAATTACCAACTGTCCGCAACCACCCTTCTTAGTAGATTACCCTTTGATTCCCGACATTACTATACCTTGTACAAAGTACTTCTGTGCAAATACATACAGGAGCAATATGGGAATAATGCTTATGACACCTCCTGCCAGCAGAAGATTATATTCGGTATTGTATTGACCGATGAATGCGGACAAACCAACAGGTAATGTCATTTTATCATAATCGTTAAGGTATATTAACGGCCCCAGTAGGTTGTTCCAACTGCCCATAAAGCCAAATACCCCCAAAGTTGCCAGAGCCGGCTTCGTATTAGGTATAACCATCTGGAAGATAATACGTGCTCTCCCGGCTCCATCAATGAACGCTGCTTCTTCAAGCTCCACAGGCAAAGATTTTATAAATTGTCTAAGCATAAATATGCCGTAGGCTCCCCCAAAAAAGCTTGGTACTATAAGTGGCAAATGTGTGTTGACCCAATTTAGTTCCCTGAATACCAGAAATACCGGAATCATTGTTACAGCGCCAGGCAGCATCATTGTGCTGAGGAGGATGCCGAAAATGATGCTTTTTCCGGGAAACTTTATTCTGGCAAACGCATAGGCGGCAACAACACAGGATAGCAGCGAGCCAAAGGTAGCGATAATGGAAATTTTAAAGCTATTAAGTATAAAATTGAAAAATGGCATGGAATCTATAACTTTCATATAGTTTAGCCACTGCGGCTCATCAGGTATCAATTTAGGCGGAAATAAGAATAGTTCACCGTTTGACATTACAGATGACAGGAGCATCCATAAAAACGGTACAACCATGGATATTGATATAATGATCAGTATGGAATATATAACTATTTTTGTCAGCAATCTAGGCTTTAGTACACCTTCATTTGTCATTCTCCGTACTCCCCCTCTTTTACTCCTCTGAAAATACAAGCTTGTTCTGGAATCTGAATTGAATAATGGTAACAACAGCAATAATAAGGAAAAGAATCCAAGATATCGCTGATGCATATCCCATTCTGTAAAAGCTGAACGCCTGGTTGTATATCAGAAATGAGATTGTTGTTGTTGAGTAATACGGGCCTCCCCCAGTTAATATATAACATTGTTCAAAGACCTGAAGGGAATTGATTACGCCAGTGATAACGAGGAAAAAGGTTGTCGGTGAAACCATCGGTATGGTTATCCTCCATGTCCTTTGCCATGGACCGGCACCATCCATATAAGCACTTTCGTAGAGTCCCTGCGGAATTCCCTGGAGCGCTGCAAGGTATAAAAGCATGGTATATCCATTTCCCTGCCACATACTGAATATAATTATCGCGGGCATGGCCAGCGCTTCACTGGAAAGCCAGGCTGGCCCCTGAATTCCCAGAAAAGAAAGCACATAGTTAATCAAGCCGAAATCCCTATTGAAGAGCCAGAGCCACACTGTGGCCACTGCAACTGTGGATGTAACCGCAGGCAGATAATATATGGTTCGGAAAAAGACCGTCCCCTGAATTTTCATATTCAGCATGAGAGCAACGAAAAAACCGACCACAGTTGCGAGTGGAACCATCACAACAGCATAATATCCGGTATTTTTCAGCGCCTTCAAAAATATCTCATCTTTAAACAGATTTACATAGTTTTCGATACCGACCCATTTCGATGGGGTTATGATATCCCATTGTGTAAAGCTAATCAGTAAGGAAGCGATAAAAGGTATAACTGTAAATGCCAACAAACCGATAATTATGGGTAGAATCATAATGTATGCTTCAACACTGTCCCTCACCTTACGGTTTAATGGCCTCCTCCTATTGAGTATTGCAGAGGCTTTATCCATACCTGTCAAAATATTCACCCGCCGATCTAAAGTATATGTGTATATAAATTTACAAATGTTCGTATGGATGATGTCCATACGAACATTTTGTAATTGGTCTGTATCTGGCTACTAATTTAATTCAGCAAGAATATCATTTATTTTCTTGGTAGCCGTATCAGCACATTCCTGTACACTCTTTGTCCCAAGGAATGCCGGTTCAAGCTCTGCCTGCATGACAGACGCTCTCCATTCTGACCACTTGTATCCAAAATCGGCGCCTCTGATATAATCTGCTGATTTCAGCATCAGAGATTTGTTGGCAGGCTTCTTGTCTGCCTCAAGCCAGTTAGGATCCTCCGCAATTGGCTTATATGGCGTTCCCTTTCCTCCGGAGAAGCTCTCCAGGGATCTGCCGGGACCTGAATAGTATTTGACAAACTCCCATGCCATGTCCTCGTATTTTGTCTTCTCACTGATACATATCGGATCAGCTCCGCCGTATACTACACGTTTCCCGGTTTTTGCGCTTTTTGGCACCATTGCCACATCCCAGTCGAAATTATTTATTTCACGGAAATCGCTGATCGAAGCTGAAATTCCTATCTGCATAGCAACCTTGCCCGATCTGAACGGTGCTGGCATACCTTTAAGGTCCGCAGGGGTAGGCGATACCTTGTCTTTGTGTATCATATCTACAAAGAATTGTATTCCTTCAACTGCAACAGGTTCATTCAGCTTACTGGTCTTCATATCCTCTGAAAGTATATAGCCGTCATTTGCAGAAATGTACTGATCCATTGTATCCCAGACAGAACTACTGAGGAAACCAAACTGTTTCTTCGCACCTTCACCCTTGGTCAGCTTCACTGCTGAAGCTTTCAAATCATCCCAAGTCCATTCTTCCGTCGGATATGAAACACCAGCTGCGTCAAACATCGTTTTATTGTAAAACAATAGTGAGCATACCCATGCATATGGCATGGAAAATATATCTCCATTTGCGTCAGGATACTTTACCTGGTCGAAGAATTTTGGCAAATAGTTTGTTAACCCCTTTGTTTCAGGATCATTCTCAATAATAGGAGAAAGATTCTTGATGACACCTTTATAGGCATATTCCCAGTTGCTGGCTATACTCATCCAGAATACGTCAGGGAGCTCATCGGTGCTGGCCATAACCTGGATTTTTTTCCAATAGCTATCCCAGGGCATAGGCTGAAAGTCAATGGTAACATTGGGGAATTTCTGTTCAAAAGGACGGATAATATTTGCAATCTCGTTGTCCTTATTGGCAGGTTCCCAGTTCATATACTTAAGAGTAATTTTCTCTGCTGCCTTGTCTGCAGGAGCTTCGACAGAACCTGCCTGGGTTGACTCATCAACCCCGGTTGAGCTGTTTACATTATCAGCTTTATTTGTTGCGTCGCCACAGGCTGTAAAGTTCGCTAATAGAAATACTGCACACAACAACAAAGCTAGTAGTTTAATGGACTTCTTCATATTCACTGCCTCCTTTTAATATTGGTTAGTGTTTATTTTACAATGAAAAGCTAAGTACTGCATGAATCCGGTTGTCGTTTTATAGCACCGTTTTGCTATCGTATATGTAATTGCGAAACCGGCTTGAGCATTAAACCTTTTTAATACTCCTTCGTTTCGATGCCGACAGACTTTCCAAGCTCTGCGGACCTGTATACCGCGTCAATTATTTTCATAACAGTCGTTCCATCCCGAGCAGGACATATGCACTTTACACCGTTGAGGGCACAATGTATAAAGTGGTTGAGTTCTGCCTGGAAGGATTGCTCCATGTCAAATCCGTTACTGTCCAGCACAGGGGATATATCTACCATATAATCATCCAGTTCGCTGTATATTTCCAGAGATGGCTCCAGCTTTGCACCGCCTTTGTTTCCGAAAACATCCATATATGAGGTTGCTGTCCGGATATTCATAGCCCAGCTTGTCTCGACAAAGAGGTTGGCACCATTATCAAATTTGATCAGTGCGCTGGCAAAATCCTCAACTGTATTCCTGCTTGTAGTAAAATCAGCAGCTTTATACCAAGAGACACCTTTAATGTTTCCACGATTACCGATCTTTGAGGATACAGTCCCCAACACCTCCACCGGCTTGGGGTTTCCCATAAGGTAAACAGCCAGGTCTATGAGATGTACACCTACATCAATCAATGGGCCTCCCCCAGATATTTCCTTATTTGCAAACCAACCTCCCGGATTTCCACACCTTCTCAGCAGTCCGGTCTTTACATAGTATATCTCCCCCAGTGCACCTTTTTCAATGCTGTTTTTCAATAGCTGCACATTCTCTGCAAATCGTCTTACAAATCCGTACATCAGCAGCTTACCAGCTTTTGCGGCGGCCTCTTCCATGGCCTTTGCACCTGCAGCATTCAATGCTGGCGGCTTCTCACACAGAACATGCTTTCCAGCTTCAAGTGCAGCTATAGTTATTGGAGTATGAGTATTATTTGAGGTAATTACACTGACCGCATCTATGTCTGCCTGTTCAAGCATCTCTGCATAATCTCCGTAATACTCTTTAACCTCGTATTCTGCAGCCCTTTCCATAGCTCTTTCTATGTTATTATCACATACTGCTATGATTTCGACATCAGGATTGTTCTTGTAAGCATTCATATGGAAGGTCGATAAAGTGCCTGCTCCAATAATCCCGACTTTTAGTTTTTTCATATTTCTTTCTCCTTGACCCTGCTCTCAAATGATGGCTTGCAGGGCTTCACACAGAGGGAAGCCCTGACAGTTTTGGTGCTACGCCAGTTCATCTGCACTCTCACCAATTTTTATGATTGCATCAGCAATATCGTCCATATCTCTCTTTTCACCGAGAAGCAGCCTCTGGGTCAACCAGACGCCTTCCTCACCGGCGGCCTTTTCGACATTGTCAAGGTATAACCCATCATACGCAGTATTTGTACCAATTATCCTTTTCGCCTCCTCACTCCTCAACAATCCCTGTTTGTACAGGCATGCATATCCCGACATGCAGGGAACCCCTTCCGCTTCCAGAGCTGACAGGAATTTTGCCCTGTTCACTCCCTTGCATTTTTTACTTATATATTTGAAGAGGAATAAATGATAAGAATTCCTTGTAATTCTTTCATCAGGCTTCATTATTTCTATGAATTCGATCTCTTTCAGTCTGGAATTTAAATATTCCGCGTTCCTCATTCTCTTTTCAACCTGCTCGTCCAGCCTGTCCATCTGTGCATTTAATATAGCTGCCTGCCATTCTGTCATCCTGGCATTTGTCCCGATATGGGGATGGTCGTACCAGACAGTACCGTTGAGACTTCTTCCGCAGTGATGTATCGACCAGCACTTTTCATAAATATCTGGGTCATTGATCGTTATGAAGCCTCCTTCCCCCGAATTCAGGTTCTTAGAGGCCTGAAAACTGAATGAACCTGCATGGCCGATAGAGCCGACTCTTTGTCCCTTCCACTCCGAGCCGTGGGCATGTGCGGCGTCTTCAATGACGTACAGGTTGTGTCTGCCGGCGATATCCATGATTCTGTCCATATCACATGATCTTCCGCCTATATGAACGGGAATGATGGCCTTTGTATTTTGAGTAATTACTTCTTCGATTTTATCCGGATCGATATTGTAGGAATGGCTTTCTATATCTGCAAAAACGGGCTTTGCACCCACAAACAATACTGCAGAAACTGTTGCATTAAATGTATAGGGAGGAACAATGACCTCATCTCCCATACCTATTCCCAATGCCCTTAATGTAACTTCCAGTGTCACGGTGCCATTTGTTACTGCAACACCATACTTGGTTTGCTGGTACTCTGCAAACCTTTTTGTGAATTTATCCACTTCATCGCCAAGTGTACCCCATACACCGCTTTTAAGCACCCTCTCAAGTGCATCCGCCTCTCTCTGATCATATTGTGGCCATGACGGAAAGGCATTTGTCCTTATGGGGTTTCCGCCTGTTATAGCTAATTTAGACATGATATACCTCCTGTATTATGTAGTATAAAAGCATTTTTGAAATTTTTGTGAAAGCTCTTTAGGCTTATGGATAGTACAGTGTTTATAGCATAATTATGCCATTATTCAGGATTTTCATATGCTGAATCCTGTTGAATCAATTAGATAGGAAGCCTTTCAAATAAGTGTTTCAAGGAGTTCCTTTGCTGCAATTATGTCTTTTGTCTGTTTTTCGCCGTTGATCTCACGTTCTATCGTAATATACCTGTCATAACCGATCTCCTTCAATTTGCCAATCAAAACCGGATAATTTACCTTTCCCTTCCCTAAAGGCATTTCTTCCCCGAGGACTTTACCGTTTTGCGGGTATAGTCCATCCTTGCCATGTACGTTTCTAATATACTTTCCAAACAGTTCCAAAGCATCAATCGGATTGCCATAACCGTACATGAGCAAATTCGCCGGATCAAGGTTTATCCCGACATTATCCGCCCCGATATCCTCAATGGTTCTGATAAGGGTTACAGGTGCCTCCTGTCCTGTCTCAAAAAGAAAATACTGTCCATTTTTTCTGCAGTGGGAAGCCAAATCCCGTAAAGCACCGATAAGACCTGTGTAATCGGGATCATATGGATTATTTGGTATGAATCCTACATGGGTTACTAAATCATTAATACCTATTCTACTAATAAAATCTGAACACTTTTTTAGTATATCCAACCGTTTATAGCGGTACGCAGCCGGTACCAATCCAATGGTGATCGGCCCTTGTATGAAATTCCACTCGCAAGGTCCGTCCCATCCGCACCAGAAAGCTGATATTTGCACATTGTATCTTATTAATAATTCTTTGATAATCCGAGCATTTTTTTCATTATATTGTTCTGCATCCCAGCAGCACAACTGACAGCTGTCGAAACCCAATCCCTTGAGTTTTTTAAATTCCCCCTCCAGCGTATCAATATTCATGTTTACCAATACCCCAAGCTTCATACAATAACCTCACAATTCATATAATATTCTTTTGTTTTACCGTTGTCGGATGCTGAATTGATCTTATAATCTTATACTTATACTTTACAGCAAGTAGTGAAGTACTGCATGAATGAGATTGTCGATTTATAGCACCAGTTTGCTATTATTAATGCGTGATTTGCGTTATCTCACATTATATATTGATTTATTAAAGCACTCCATGAACAGCAAAAACCGTCTACCCAGGCATACGTTCTCTTCGGGTAACCAGCCCTTTCTACTCTTTGATTCTGGGAAAAAAATGTTGTATTGCACTCTCGTTTATTTTATAATATTCTTCATATTGTGAAATTTCGACATTTTTTAGCATACCTGCATTGAAAATGCTGGCAGATAGATACTTCTCCGAAGGATTACAGCTATTCTTCACTTCAGACAGAAGGCATCGATAGGTCTAACATATTATGTCAAATTGTTTTGTATCTGCCATATGATTGTTTTATAAACTATTAAAAAAATCACAGAAGCGTTACTAAGCGGAGGATTTATGAAAGATTTCACATTGTATGACAATGCATTGTTAATGGATAGAATTTTCCCAATCATAATTTATCAAAACATGGCACCTGCAATCGGGCAGGCATTCAACCGCCATTGGCATGAACAATTGGAAATCATCCTGATCAAAGAGGGAACAGGAGTAATTGAGTGCGATACAAAGGTTTTTGAAGTAACTGCAGGAGATCTCCTCGTTATTAATAGCAACCAGATCCATTGGGGAGCCGCCACAAAGGTACCTTTTTTCTATTACTACATCAACATCGATACTTCCTTCATTGAAAGCAGTTATAATGGTTCTTGCGAGCAAAAATACATAACACCCATATTTAAAAATCATATCCTCTTCCAAAACAAGGTCACAAATAATGTAGAGGTAAAAGAATGCATCGAGCAGCTATTGAAGGAATATGAGCATAAGAATACAGGCTACGAATTGTATATTAAATCGCTGATATACAAAACACTGGCTTTACTTCTCAGAAGTAATATAGAGCGAGTTTTGACACGCAATGAATACGAGACCAGAACAAAGAATCTGGAGCGGTTTGGAAAAGTACTGAATTTTATTGAAACAAACTATAATGAAGAGTTAACAACAAAGCAATTAGCCGATATGTGCTGTTTGAGTCTTTATCACTTTTCCCATCTTTTTAAAAGCCTGACCGGAAAAACCACAAGCGAGTATGTTAACAGCATCCGTATAAAGAAAGCTGAGCAGCTCTTACTAAATACAGATATGCTGATATCTGAAATCGCCATATCAACAGGCTTTAGTGACACCAATTATTTCTGCCGCTTATTCCGAAAATATAAAAATCAATCACCAACCATGTTCAGAGATAACCATACAATATGAATTCACGATACTAAACTTTCACAAATCTATTCGATTTTCAATAGGGGGCAAAGCCCCCATGCCTCCCACTGCGTGCAAAATGAATTTGCCCTACGCTACACGAGGTGGGGGACTGTGACATTGTTCAATAGTCAGGGTGTTTGAGGTGTTGCTGCACCGGAAGGAAAAGGCTGGGGAGACATGGTAGGTCCATTTATGTGAATGGACCCATCCTCATCAAATGTCATCCTATCAATACACACTTGTCTATCACCGCCCGCAATGAAAGAGTCCATGTGTGTATGATAAACAACAAAGAACTCACTTCCATCCGGAGAGGTCGTTACACAATTATGGCCCGGTCCCGAAATTTCAGCCAGCGCAATATCATCTTCATCCGCCTTCGCAGGTTTTGGTACACTTTCTAAAATAGGATTCTCCTCCGATTTCACGTATACTCCCAAAGGGCTGGACGCTGTTGCATATCCTACTGAATATGTCATGTCCCCATAGAAATTGGCCGAATACATCAAGTAATATTTACCATTATGTGCAAACGAGAAGGGTGCTTCATTCCACAGATAGCCACCGGACTTAAATTCCCAGTCCTGATCCGGCTTAAGTAATAGAACAGGCTCCCCTTTTATCGAAAGCAGGTCATCACTTAATTCCACCCCATATATATGACTTTCAGGCCGCCCGTCGACAATATTTTCAGAACAGTCCCTGGAGTAAAAAAGATAATTTTTATCCCCATCAATAAGGACATTTGCATCGATAACGGCATAACCAAAGTCAAACATTGGTTCATTTTTCGTATCGGTAAATGGTCCCAAAGGGCTGGAACTCACAGCTGTTCCTATCCTCAGGCTGCCATTTTCCTGCCATCTGGCTGAATAGAACATGATGTACCTGCCATTATGCTCATATACCTCCGGTGCCCAAAAGTCTGAACCCGCCCATGAAGTGTAATCCGTTCTATAGGCATGACCCTTGCTTTCCCAATTGACTAGATCCTCAGATGTCCATACAAGATAGCCATCATACGCAGAAGTGGAATAACAGTAATATTTCCCGTCCGATGCCTTAAGTACAAATGGATCTCCTATGTTATTAATCTTTAAAGGATTTTGATACATAACCTCGTGACTGATCGTAACCGACACCTCCTCTTCGTACTTTATCGGTATCTCCTCTTCGCTTTTTATACTTAATAAATGAACCACAAGAAAAGCCACACAAATAAGCAGTACAAACAAAGCCAGCCCGACCAAGCCTGCCTTTGTTATTATTGCTTTAAATTGCATATTGAATTCTCCTTATATGTCTGATTTTGTCCCACAATATAGTTTACATTAGAGAACTGGAAGCTGCATGATTCAGATTGTTGTTTTTTAGCATCAGATTGTGATAATGTTACGAAAATACTCCGCAGATGTTTTTTTGCGCTGGCTAGTCTGTCAAGAGCCACCCTATATACTCCCAACCGGGTCGGAAACCTTCAACTCCCTTTCCGGGTATTTGACAGCAACGTAGTCATCTTTCTGTAGATTAACTCATCCATAGAACTTGCCCCGAATCTTAACCAAGGAATGTGTAAGTTTCGGAGCAAATCTATTCTGATGGCATTTTTACACAGATATAGTCCAGCGACCTGTAATACCTCTGATTTTATTAATTACTATGCTGTCAGCTATTCACCTGTTTTATTCTTTCCAGATCAACCTTCACCTTTCTGTCAGCCGTCATAAGCCCATTGACCTCCTGCATAACATCCGTCAGCTGGGTATAACAATAGCCCCGGATGTATGGTGTCTTCCGGATCGCACCCGTAATGTCGGCGTATCTGGCGAAAAAGCTTTCTTCATCATTGACCGTGCCATTATAACCCCAATTTTCACAATTCTCTGTTTTAAAAGCAATTCCGCCATATTCTGTAACCAGTATGGGTTGGCCTTCATATTTTATTCCTTGTGCATACAAAAGCCTCCGATTATTTGCTGCTCCTGACAATAAATTTTCCTTATCCTGATATTTCGGATGAAAGCCTTCACTCCAGGCTTCATAATCATGTATACCGCAAATATCCGCCTCTACTTGCTCCCATCCATCATTGGTGCTAATGAGACGAGTTCCGTCCAGAGCCTTTACCATATAATACAAGGCTCTACCAAAATCCTGTTGATTTTTGTCAACATAAATATTTCTCACACCCCATGATTCATTTAACGGTACCCATGTAATAATACACGGATGATTGTAATCCCGGTTAATAAAATCAATCATCTCTTGTGCAACGTTCTGTATTTCCTCACTGTTAAAATCATACGCGCTGGGCATTTCACCCCATACCAAAAGGCCTAATTTATCCGCCCAGTAGTAATACCTGGGGTCTTCTATCTTCTGGTGCTTTCTGGCTCCATTAAAACCCATTTTTTTAGTCATTTCTATGTCATAAATAATGGCTTCGTCGCTAGGCGGAGTAATAAGGCTTTCTGGCCAATACCCCTGGTCCAGGATGAGCTTCTGATAATATGGACTATTATTTAAAAGAATCAAGTCTCCTTTTATCGATATTTTACGCATTCCGAAGTAGCTTTTAACCTCATCGGTTACAACTCCATTTTTAATAATGCAGAACTTTATGTCATATAAATTAGGTGCTTCAGGCCTCCAATAGTGTATTTCATCGATAAAGTCCTCTTCTTTCATATCGATGGTGACCGCTGAAATTCTGCCTGTGATGCTTGTTGTAATACTCTTTTTCTCTACTCCTTTATAGCTGACAGTAATAGTGATTTCTGCATATGAAGGCGTCCTGTCAAGATATACTTCGGTCAATAGGGTTTTTCTATCAATATCAGGCGTCATTCTGAGCTTGTCAATATATAGCTCACCTACTGCTTCCAGCCATACAGTCTGCCATATGCCTGAAGTAGGCGTATACCAACACCTGTCGGGTTTTTCCTTCCAGTACTGCTTTCCCCTTGGCTGTGTACACTCATATTTATCCACTGCTTTGACAACAAGTAAGTTTTTACCTGATTTTATATAATTCGTAATATCCAACTTGAAGGAAATATGCCCTCCATGGTGCTGTCCCACAAACTCCCCGTTAACCCAAACCTTCGCGATATAATCAACTGCCCCAAAGTGAAGCAATATTTTTTTACCAATAGAGCTATCCGGCAGTTCAAATTCCCTCTTATACCACAAATTCTCATGCATTTCCTTGCTGTTGATTCCACTTAATTCACTTTGGTAACAAAATGGCACCACTATCGTCTTAGAAAACGCCTTTCCTTTAAACCACCCATCTTTTTCTCCAATATCACCATCATCAAAATCGAATTCCCAAGCTCCATTTAGATTTAACCATTCCTGTCTCTCAAAATCGGGCCTCGGGTACTCCGGTCTTGGTAGGTTTGCTGTTGACACATTCATCTTTTACTTACCTCCATTTCATTTTTTAATTACTTCACTTCATTGTCCATACTGATTGACACTGCATCGAAAACTACCATTCTTCTATTTACCTGTTACTATCTGGATATTTTATTGTTAGCATTATTAAAGCCCATTGCTACTTCGGAGTAAAATCCTACATTTCCACCATCAAGTCCATTTACGGCTAGAGATGGATTCATGTTATGTTACACCTATTTTGATATATTTCAAAATTTTTAGTTGTATCGATTGAAAAACAGTTCTTTGTACTACAGCTAATAACTTCATAAATTTGACGGTATTCACGCGCTAATGCTTTAACGCGCTATTTTTGCATGGATACTTTGGTAGTATTCGTTGTAGTGCTAGAAGTTAGTATAATAGTCAATCCTCATAACGATATCCTGAGGATGGTCACCAAATTTTTCGCCGAATATATTCATTCCTCCGCTATTCTTAGCGTCATCTTTAATTCCGATCCTTATACTTACATAATCCCTTTTTTCCAGCTCAAGGTAGCTCAGATTCATATCCGAAACCTTCATTTCATCTATATAGGAGCCCGCTTCAGTAACTCTCCAAGTTTTAAAAAGCCCATACTGCGTACTGGTATCAGGCCACCATTGCGGATTCAACTTGCCTCTCCTTCCGCCGAAATCTCCCGGGCTGGTCCAAGTCCCTACCTCTATATCATTTATCCACATCGTAATATCAGATAACCAATTATCCCTATAATTTGGAGCCTCTGAACATAGCTCGAGTGATACTTCAATAAATATAGGCTTGCCGTATTGTAAAATACTATTTGGAAACCTATATTCCACATACCCTTTACAAAACCAGATCAACTGCGCAGAAACCCTTTCAGGATTGTAAAATCCTCTGGGATCGTCTTCTGTGTGAATATATCCTTTCTCACTTGTTATTCCGCATGTAGGAATAACTTTACAATCTACAAAGTTTCCTATAGGCATACTAGTATAGAAGGAGTTAATCTTTGAAAAATTGTTCTTCGTAGTTAGTTCAATGTTTATTTCATCAATTTTTTTGCTGCACAGTTTCATAGACCCCCTAACCCCCGGCTGCAGTTCCGTCAATATCAGCCCGGCATCTTCAAGCACCTTGACATTCACCGCTGCTGTTGAAGTAGGTATATCAAGCTTTTCAGCAATCTCATTTACATTTAAACTACAGGAATCCAAAAGCCTGAGTATCTCAATTCTCACCTCAGAACCCAATGCTTTTGTGATGTTGTAAAGCTCATCCTTGTTACCTATATTTAACATAATATGTTTGTTCATAAATATAGTCCTCATACGATTCCTTATGAAATGAAGTAAACAGATTGAATAAATCAAACATGATTTTAGTAATCTGTTTTATAAATCTTGTATTCCAAATGTAGCACATTTTATGTATTAATGCAACAATTATGATAAAGCGGTTTTAAATTTTGGCAGACCGCTGATTTCATTAGAAATCAGCGGTTTTTCTTGCCTAAAAGTTCGGTTTTTCACTTTTTCAAAATCGCAGATGAACCCCTGCCCGGTCTCAAGGTCCTTTTGCCTTTTCTTTGTTTACTCCGGCCTAATTTTTTATGCCAATCTACGGATTGCCTTAAATGTCGGAATAAAGATTACCAGGCTAATAAGGCAAGCAGCCAGCTCTGCAATCGGTGTTGCCCAAGCAACGCCCATTGCACCTATAAAGAAATTCATCAGGAACATAAACGGCAGATCCAAAGACCCCTTCCGCATGAAGGACAGAATCAAGGGCTGTGTTTTCCTGCCAATGGCTTGGAACGTGGTAATGACAATCATGGTGACTGACTGCATCGGGCAAATCAAGCAGAAAATCCGAAGGAAATGCTGTCCATATGTAACGGTTTCTTCATCTGCAATAAAGAACTTGGACACGGTGCAGCGCAGAAAAACAGGAACCATGTGGTGGCTATTGCCATCACCATGGTGTACAGGAAGGTGGTCTTGATGGTTTTGACCATTCGTTGATAATTCTCTGCTGCGTAGTTATAGGCAGCACCGTATTCGACAGAATGCCCATCATGTTCAAAAGGCTGCCGTCCGATTTGCCTTTTCTCTATCACCGTTGCCCAAGCATCTGGAAATCAAACTGGATCCGCCAATACCAAAGAGGTTGGCAATGCCTGTCAGTAGTATGAAAGGAGGCATACAAAGTTTGCCGCTGCCACCTGTGCCGGGTCATTTAACTGCCCAACAAAGAAGGTGCTTAAGTCGAGGCGGTAGTATGCGAGCTTATACAAGTACATAAGAAGCGAAGCAGACGGTCAATCCCGCCACTCCGACCAAAAAAAAGAGGAAGCTCATACTTATTATGGAGCTTCTTCTTTTTGCTCTAGAGAGAGAGCCTATAGCGATGAGGGACTGCGGCGTTGTTCAAGTAATCCATACATACCCTTCTAAAAATACCCTCCTGCAGACAGGAGGGTATTTCACCTAGAATTCAACAATTTCGGGTGCTGCTGTAAAAGTGTTGAAGGTAGCTGTTGCATTCTTAAAATATAGTACCTGCGTATTGCCATCGTTTTCATCGTACATTGCACGAAGGTTGGGATAAGCATCCAGCATGGACTTTCTGGCTTCTGTACGGTCATCCTCTACAAGCTCTCCTGCAACACGGAGCCATATACCATCCTTGAACGCACAAATTTCTGCTTTGGGATTAGCATAGAGTT
>JAEZLF010000314.1 GCA_023435925.1 Bacillota bacterium | reverse complement strand
TGATGAAGGCTTCCGGAGCCCGAATTGAAGTGCTGGAACAGATTCCAGTTTTTGATGACGGCTGCACGGTTGAGAATGTATTACGTTCAGCATTTGAAGAGCTTTTCAAAATTTCCGGGGAAATGAGGCGGCTTGAGATTCAAATTCAAAACTCCCACGAGAAGAGAGAAGCTCGACAGGATTATAGTTCACAAGGGAGCTGCAACACTGAGAATGTTGCAGATACAGATAAGCTGCTGGCACGATACGGAAGACTGCAAACTCAGTACGAAGCAATGGGAGGATATGAATTTGAGAGCAAAATCGACAGGGTCTGTACCGGTATGAAAATTGACGAAGGGATGCGGCATCAGCTTTTTGTCAATTTAAGCGGAGGTGAACAGACCCGGGTGAACCTTGCCCGAATCCTGCTAAGGAATGCAGATATCCTTCTGCTGGACGAACCGACCAATCATCTGGATCTTGGGTCAATTCACTGGGTCGAAGAATTTTTGAAAGGCTATATGGGAACAGTGGTGGTTATTTCACATGACAGATGCTTTCTGGACAATGTGGTAACGAGAATCATTGAAATCGATGGCGGTGGCTTGAACTTTTACGAGGGTAATTACAGCTATTATGCAATTGAAAAGGAAAGACGGCTGTGTGCTCAGAGAGAGTTATATGAGCAGCAGCAGAAAAAAATCGGACAACTGGAGGCGGCTGCAAAGCGAATGCATGAATGGGCTAGAAATGCGGATAATGCGGCGCTGCATAAAAGAGCATTTAACATAGAAAAGCGTATTGAACGAATGGATCGTGTAGATAAGCCTGTTGTAGCAAAGAAAATTACTGCCGAATTTAAAGAAAGCGACTTTTCAAGTGCGGGATTTGTTCAGTTTAAGAATATTAGCAAATCCTATAACGGTAATATACTGTTTCAAGGGATAAATCTTGACATCCTCAGAAATGACCGGATTGCTCTGATCGGCGTGAATGGCTGCGGGAAAACCACGCTCATTAAGCTGCTTACAGGGGATGAGGCGCCTGACTGCGGTGACATTAAAATAGAGAACAGTGTTAAACTGGCCTATTTACCTCAGGTTATCGAATTTGAAGATGGTGAAGCCACCGTTCTTGATACGATACGGTATGCGCTTGAGATCAATGAGGAAAAAGCGAGAAGAATACTGGCAGCGTTTCATTTCAGGGGTGCGGATGTGCTCAAAAAGGTGGGGAAGCTGTCCGGAGGCGAAAAAAGCCGGTTGAAATTATGTATTTTGATGCAGAAGGACTGTAATTTTCTTGTCATGGATGAGCCGACAAACCATCTGGATATCTCATCGAGGGAATGGATTGAGGAAGCGGTAGAACAGTTTGACGGAACGATCCTGTTCATATCCCATGACCGGTATTTTATCAGCAAATTCACAACAAGGGTCTGGGAAATGGAGCAAGGCGCAATCACAGAATATCAAGGCTCTTTTCAGGAATATTCCGTATGGAAGCGGGACTTTGCCGAGACAGCGGAAACCCTGACTGTAAAGAATGCAGCGAAGGGCTTGCCCGGAAAGAGTGCAGGGAAAAGCACGGGGATAAACATAGAGAAGAGCCGGCCAGCCGGACTTTCCAACCGAAAGCCGGATACTTCTGTGGAACAAAAAAAGAAGGACGTGAATCAGAAAGAATGCATGGACATTGAGAGCCGGATCATGGAAATGGAAAGCAGGCTGAAGGATATTTACAATGAAATGATTACAGCTGCAAGCGATGCTGACAGACTGAATACCCTTTACAATGAGAAGATAGATGCTGAAAGCAGCATTGAATTGCTTTACAGCAGGTGGGCTGAGCTGAATGTGCAGTAATTTGGTATGAATATTGAGCCTACATGATTCTGGAGGCTCAGGAGCAGGGGGTGGGCACCTGTTGGCTCGGAAACTTCAATGAGAAGAAAGTCAAAGAAATTCTGGGGATTCCGGATGAAGTGAGGGTAGTAGCCGTAACTCCGCTGGGATATCCCGCAGAAAGCCCAGCACCACGTCCTCGTAAACAGCCGGATGAAATTGTATGCTATGAAAGATATTCATGAAGTGCTCCCACCACTTTAAGAGGTGGGAGCTTCTTAAGAAAGCGGTTATCGAATAAACTGATCAAGGACATGGGCAATTCCGTCTTCGTCATTGGACAAGGTGACATAATCCGCCTTCTCCTTGATCGCCTCCGGGGCGTTTGACATAGCGACTCCCATTCCGGCATATTCAATCATGGGCAGATCATTGAAGCCATCGCCGATAGCCATCATTTCCTCTGCTTTGATACCGAAATGCTCCCCTAGCTTCTCCATGGCCATGGCCTTTGAGACTCTTTTATCCACAAATTCCAGGAATGTTGGTTTTGAGGTATAGTAGCTGACACCGTCTCCCAGCTGACCCTCTAATGTATTTTGGTAGCCTTCGATTTTATCGGCGTCGTCATACCATAATATTTTGGTGATCCCATTACGTATAAGTGCCTCCTCATCTTCTGCAAGGAGAGGTTCCACGGTTGACAGCTTTTTATAGTCATGGACCTTTTCGTTGAGTTCATTGGCGTATAATTGGTTGTTGGACCAGATCACATAGGTCGTCTTGAGCTTCTTAGCCCAGGCCAGCACATTCCGGGCGTCTTCAGCGGTAAGCCCCTGCTCATAGAGAATTTTTCTGGATTTACCCATTACAATCATAGCACCATTATAGGTAATAAAAGGTTCATCCAGATTCAACAGACGATTAAATCGCTCGACGCCCTGTATTGGTCTGCCTGTACATATGGTAAAAATGACACCTTTTTCTATGATTCTTTGTATGGCCTGCTGTGTTTTCTCTGTTATGATTCCCTGACTATTGAGTAATGTTCCGTCTATATCTACTGCTACCAGCTTGTATTGCATTTCTTCCTCCTCGTGTACTGCATTTCTGTTTATCACAGTATAGTATACTAGGGATGCGTTTTCAATTTAATTTTACGCCTATACCGGAATGAATCCGGCATAGGCGCACGCAAGCTACGCTTGCGCGCCCCGCTTTCGCGTGGCGATTGAACAACGTCGGCTGGTCGATGACTACGTCATCTGCTCACCCATGCATCCTGAGTGGGAGATTGTACTCACCACTGACAGCTTTCTCAATCGGTAACCCGCCACCTTAGAGGTGGGGAACTGTGACGTTGTTCAACAATTTCATCACAGACTCACGGATAACAAGCTTTGTTGGGGTAACAATTTTCAAGGTAAGGCTTACTCCTGTCTCAATTTGGTCAAAAAGCTGCTGACACGCGGCTCTTGCCATCAGATCGATATCTACCGCAACAGAAGTAAGTTTGGGATGAACATAATCACATTGCTCAATATTGTCAAAGCCGATGACGCTGATGTCCCCCGGAATCGAACAACCTTCTTCCTTTGCTGCTTCAATTGCACCGATAGCAGTAGTGTCATTGGATACAAAAATTGCCGTCGGATGCGGATTGGTGTCCTTCAGCATTTCCTTCATTGCCCTAAACCCGCTTTCAAAAGTCCATTGGCCCTTAAATATTGACTGGCATTTCCAATCAATATTCGATTCGCTGAGTGCCTTTTTATAGCCATTGAATCGTTCCTCCGTTGTCAGATATCCATCTGTTCCAAGCAGGATACCGATTCTTTCATGACCTGATTCTAAGAAATGCTTTACTGCATCATAGGCACCCTTTTCATTATCTGAAACAATGGAAGTAAACTCTTTCGAATAATTATTGACAACCACAGCAGGAATTTGGGTACGCTTTATTTCATCCAGTAACTTATCATGTATTTTACTCACCAGTATTAAACCGCTAATATTATTGCCATTCGATACCTTAGCATAGTCATCATCATTACCCGCCGTGGAATAAATAAGGCTGTAACCTGATTTTTTACATTCGTTTTCGATTCTGTAGAACAGGCTGGAGTTAAAGGATTCCGTAATTCTGTCAACGGAGTTTGGGCTTTTTGGCAAGATAAACAGAATGTTTTTTGAGCCTGACGGAATGTTTCTATGCAAAGGAAGATCCTTGACAATAGTACCAAGACCGGCCTTTTTCATTACAAGGCCGTCTTCCACTAATAAATCCAGGGACTTCCTGACAGTGATGCGGTCAACTTTAAATTTCTCACAAAGCTCCCTTTCCGAGGGCAGCAACTCACTGCTCTTGTAGGTTTCTTCCAGGATATCCTTCCTCAGGTGCTCATAGATCTGTTTATAAAGAGCTTTATTGGTATTTCTGTTTATCATTCTTTGTATTACCTCAATCTTCCGTCAAAATCACTGTTATATTCTGGTTGAAGCGGAAACTTAACCGGCTTCCGATCCCGATTCGAACGATAAATGGCAGTGAATATTTCTACGGTCCTTCTGCCTTCATGTCCGTCAATTAAAGGCTTTGTTCCATGTATTATTGCTCTGAGAAAATCTTCAATTTGTCTCTCATGGAAGTATTGCATAGGATCGATCCGGCTGAAAAATTCGGTGTCTTCTTGCTTCCACTTTTCAAGCAAATTCTCCTCGCCCTTTATCGTCCACAGATCGTTGACGGGAGGTTCGGTGATATTGGACATTCCTGCAATAAACATAGCACCGCCGTCTGTTTGAACGCCGACGCCTGCTCCGTTTTCTCCGTAAACATGAACTTTTCCAAAAAGTGCAGGATCAATGGAATTACTGACAATAATATTTCCGATGCCTCCGTTTTTAAATTTAAGGACAGCGACAGCGGTATCTTCAACTTCGATATAAGGATGGTTCAGATTGGACCAATATCCGAATAATTCATCAATCGGACCCATATACCACTGCAGCAAATCCAGCTGATGCGGAGCCTGATTGACAAGAACACCTCCACCTTCACCTTTCCAGGAGCCTCTCCATGGATCACTGTTGTAATAGGCTTCATCTCTCCAGCCAAGCATATTCACTGTTCCAAAGATAGGACGGCCAAGCTTTCCTTCATCAATTGCTTTTTTAATTCTGAGGCAGGGAGTGTAAAATCTTCTCTGGCAAATGGTGCCGAGTACAGCGTTATGCTCCTGCGCAGCTTGAATAATGGCATCACAATCTTCCAGAGAAGATGCAAGAGGTTTCTCTACAAGGACATGGGCACCTGCCTTTAAAGCAGCTACTGCATGCTCTGCATGCGCCGGGTGCGGAGAAGCAACAATGACGGCTTCTACACCTCCTTCAGTAATCATCTCCTCAATACTTGAATACGCCTTTACATGGTATAATTCAGCAAATTCCCTGGCTTTATGGATATCACGGCCGCATACTGCTGTAAATATTGATTCAGGCAAATTTTTCAAAGCTTTTGCATGCATATGAGCAACTTTTCCATAGCCAATAATACCGGTTTTAACCTTTTCCATTTTTATCCTCCCAAATAAAGTATCATATACGTTGAATATCTCACAACGATAGTGCAACCCAAAGATCGCGAATCTGATCAGGGATTTAGTATTACCTTCATTAAACCAGGCTCACTGTCATAGAGGCGTTTAAACCACGAAGCACCCTCAGAGAGAGGTGCGGTTGCACTGATAAATGAATCAATATCCACCTTGCCGGATGCGATTAAGTCCAGACAATCGGGGTACTCGCCTGACGAAGCACAGGATCCAAATAAAGAAATCTGGCGAGTTACCACGGACTGAAGCGGGAAGTCAACCATTGCTTTCAGATTCCCAACAAGTGTTAAAGAACCGCCTTTTCTCAGTGAAGCAAGGGCGGACTGCATCGTAGGAGCAATTCCTACAACCTCAAAGGCAATATCAGCTCCGCGGTTTCCGGTTAATCGGTATACTTCTGCTGCAACATTAGCGTTCTGAGCGTTTATGCAGGAGTCTGCACCGAACCTTGCTGCCATATCCAGTTTTTGATCTACTGTGTCTACAGCTATGATATGGCCACAGCCAGCGAGCTTAAGCAGTTGAATTACCAAAAGACCGATCATTCCGGACCCAACCACTACAGCCGTTGAGTTCAGCGGCACTACTGTTCTGCTGACTGCATGGAAGGCGATAGACAATGGTTCAACCATAGCGGCCTGATCAAAGGAGACTTGATTAGGCAACGAATAAAGGATATGCTGAGGTACACAAACATATTCTGCAAAAGCACCATGGAGGCGATAGTCGCCACAGGAGACTCCTAAAACCCTGCGATTGTCGCATAAATTGACCTCACCACGCTTGCAGAAATAACACTCTCCGCAGTAAATAGTGGAATCAAAGGTCACTCTGTCTCCCGGTTTATAATCTTTTACAAGGGCTCCCACCTTTTCGACAATCCCTGATGCTTCATGCCCCATTATGACAGGCGGGATTCTTCTTCCGGTGCTTCCGTCCATACCGTGTACATCACTTCCGCATATTGCGCACGCTTTCACCTTAATTAATACATCATTTTCCCCATAGTCAGGCAGGGATACCTCTTCAAATGAAAAGTGGTTATATTCCTTTAATACCAATGCTTTCATTGTTGTTCCTCCATTTACTAATTGAAATGTTCAAGCTTTTAGAATATCTAAGCAATTATGTACACATGTTGTATACCAGTTTTATTATAAAATGATTTCATCATTTGCGCAACTCAATTTGTCAGATGAAGAGTGGTGTGATACGGTATTGCATCATTATGAATCGTTGGATTTTATTTTTCATTGAAAAATGTAAATACATGATATAGAATGAATAGTAACCTTTTTTCGATGGTATTATTGAAATAATTTTATATGGCTACGCTTAGTAAACCGTCATTATGTTTCATAACGATTAAAATAGATATATCGGGGAGTCCTTAATATGAAAAAGGTTCATAAACATAATGTCTTTTTTAAATTTCTGGTTTCGTATTTCATAGTTTTGCTTATTCCTATCACTTTGGGAGTATTTGCTTATGAAAGAACTCTGTTACTGGTTGAAGAAGGAATCAAAGGCCAGAATATCGCTGTTCTTCAGCAAAGTAAGGATATCCTTGATGCGCGCCTTCATGAAGTAAACACGGTTTTAGAGAGGCTGACACTTAACAAGGACATTCTAAACATGATGAAGGTTCAAAACCCTCTTGTCAAAAAGGAGACAGTGTATACGGTACAGCAAATACAAGAGAGGATATCTGTATATAAGCTTACAAATAATTTTATCCGGTCGTTTTTCATACATTTTTCCTATAACGATATCATCATATCACCTGACGATGTATTTTTAAATATTGAAAATTTTTACGGGAAGTTTTTTAAATATAATGAAATGGATTACCCACAATGGCGTTCAGAAATGCTTGACGGATATCATCAAAGAGAGTATATGCCTTCTGCTCCTGTAATGCTGAAGGACCAGACAGGCACACAGAATCAGCCGATGATAGCATGTGTTCAGACAATACCCAACTATGGTTCAATACAGGATAAAGCGACGGTTATCATGCTTATCAATGCGAGTGACATACTCAAGTTGCTGGAAAAATTAAACATTCATGATGATGGATGGGCTTATATACTTGATGATCAGAACAGACTGATTGTGTCCACATCAAATAAAGAAAACACCAGTATCATATCGGATGGGTTTGTTTCAGACAGTGGTATGATCGAGGTGGATATCGATCAAAAAAGTATGATGGTTCATTATAGTAAGTCCGATTACAATGGGTGGAAATATGTAGCGGTACTTCCCAAAAGTGTTGTAATGTCAAAAGTGAATTATGCGAAGCAGTTGCTTGTAGGCTTTCTGATCGTATCTCTTATTATCGGCTTTATATTGGCTTATGTTATGGCATCTCGCAGCAGTAAGCCTATTAGCGAGATTATACGTGCTCTTCAAAGTATTATGGGAAATGACAGAAATGAAGAGAAGAATGATCTGATGTTTATGCGGAACTCTGTTGCTGCACTCATTGCAAATAATGAAAGTCTGCAAAACAAAATGAAGGATCAGATACCGCTTTTAAATGCTTCATTTTTGAATCAAATATTGAACGGGGAATTTATCAGCCATCCGGAAGCAGAAGCTTTTTCTGAGCAAATGGGTTTTGTAGTCAGAGACAGCTTATATGTAGGAGTTTTGATCCGGATCAATTCCTTGCGCAGCAGCTTTCATCACGAAGAGTATCTGGATAATATGAATGCCATGAAAGTAATTCTGAAGGAAGCACTGATGAATTATGGGGAGGGAAGGATATATACGCATGATGTGGACTTTGATCGGTTATTTTTGATCATTAATATCGGACCTGAACAGAAAGATCAATATATACAAATTACGGAAAAAATCACAGAGGAGGTAAGCAGTACTTTAAATAAAGAATATGGTATCTTGTTGAAATTTGCAGCAGGAAATCCTGTTGAAAGTATCACGAATATTGCAGGTACATTTTCTGAAGCAAAGATAACCCTTGATTATAAGATTGAGAAAAGCGCCGGAAGGGTTATATGGTACAATGAAGTGCCAAAGGAGAGTAAGGGATATTACTATCCTGTCGATGTTGAAATGAGGTTAATCAATTATGCCAAGGCAGGAGATCAAGATGGAATCGAAAAGCTATTAGACACGATATATGCGGAAAATTATATAGAGAGAATGCTTTCAGCTCCTATGATGAAGTATTTGATCAATAATATGAGCTGCACAGTCATAAAGCTTCTGGAAACAAGCTTCTATGGCATGAATGAAAGCAGCACTTTGGTTATGGAATGCTCGGCGGAGCTTGAAAACTGTGCTACTGCAAAGGAATTTTTTGATACGCTGCTGGGAATTTATCAATCAATTTGCACTCAGATGGACGCAAGAAAGAAGAGCAATAATGTTAAGCTTAAAGAAAGCATCCTTGATTATTTGAAACAAAGCTTTACCGATTCCCAGATATCATTAGTCAGTATTGCAGATAAATTTGGACTCTCTGAAGTTTACCTGTCCCAGTTTTTTAAGGAACAAACCGGAGAAAACTTTTCAAATTATACAGAGAAGTTAAGGATCGAATATGCATGCAGCTTATTGAGATCAACCAATACTACTATTGAAGATATTGCAGAAAAATGCGGGTATAATAGTGCACATGTATTTCGCAGTGCATTTAAGAGAATTGAAGGCATTAGCCCTTCTGCATACAGGCAGGATGGGAGGTTCCCGGGCAACTGAATTTCATTAGGCGCAAAGGCCGGATTCATGCGGTTTTCAGGCGAGATTCCTAAAAATAATACTATTCTATAAAAAAAATACCCTCCAAAATCTTAAGTAAACACCCTCCAAAAAAGTATTATACCTTCACGGGAGAATACTCTTTTCGTATAATGCGAACTGTACAAGTTACATAAAAATTTGTACAATTCGCAGGCATGTCTATTGCAATATTACCAAAACGCAGGAATTCATATTTAGGGGGTAGGTTCATTGATAACAGCAATTCTTAATGATTGGAAGATGGAATTTAAGAAGCGATGGCAGCTATATGTCATTATATTGCTACCGGTGGTGTATATCATTATCTTTCATTATATACCAATGGCTGGTGCCGTGCTTGCATTTAAGGATTTTAAAATCATGGACGGAATATTTGGAAGTCCATGGGCAGGATTTAAGTATTTTGATCAATTTTTTAAGTCTCCGAACTTTTGGCTGCTGATTAAAAATACATTATCCATCAGCATTTATCAATTGGTTGCGGGATTTCCGATGCCAATCATACTTGCCATTGCACTGAATGAAGTCTCTAATCTACGATTTAAGAAGACAGTACAGCTTGTCACTTATGCACCATATTTTATTTCAACGGTCATTCTGGTTGCGTTAGTTATTCAGTTTCTGTCTCCAAGGATTGGTTTGGTAAATGTCATCATAACGGCATTAGGCGGCACGGAACAGAATTTTATGGGCAATGCAGAGTATTTCAGAACGATTTATGTACTATCAGGCATATGGAAGGTTACCGGATATAATGCCATCATTTATATTGCAGCACTGTCTTCCATAGACCCGTCTTTGCATGAAGCGGCAACCGTCGACGGAGCATCCCGGCTGCAGAAAATTATACATGTCGATATTCCGGGAATCATGCCTACAATTATTATTTTGCTAATCCTTGAAGCTGGAAAAATCATGAGTGTAGGCTTCGAAAGAGTATATCTCATGCAGAATGACCTGAACCTGATTAATTCCGAGATTATTTCTACTTATGTTTATAAAATAGGGCTGCTAAATGCCCAATTCAGTTATTCAACTGCTGTAGGCTTGTTTAATTCGGTGGTGAACCTGATTTTAATTCTATCGGTTAATAAACTGGCTAGAAGGTGGGGTGATTTAGGATTATGGTAAAAAGTGTTAGGACAAAAAGTACTAGGGCCAGGAAGATGAACAAGTCTATCGGTGATCGGGTATTCATGTTTTTCCTGTATGCGTTTTTGTGGGGCTCCTTTCTCTTAGTTTTATACCCGTTGATCTATGTACTCAGCTCTTCTTTGAGTTCACCTCAGGCCGTTACTTCAGGCCGGGTATGGCTGTGGCCGGTGGATTTCACTCTTGATGGGTATATCAGGGTGTTTCAGAATAAGCAGGTTATGGTCGGTTATAAAAACTCCATTATTTATGCTGTTATTGGTACCGTTATCAATATTGCGATTACAATGATGGCAGCTTATCCGTTGTCCAGAAAAGAGTTCAAGGGCGGCAGCTTTTTTGCAAAGATTTTTACTTTTACGATGCTGTTTTCAGGCGGCTTAATACCTTCTTACATGATTGTAAAAGATCTCGGTTTGATTGATACAATGTGGGCTATCATACTGCCAAGTGCCATGCAGGTATACTATATGATAATAGCCAGAACCTTTTTCAAAACAACCATACCGGAGGAACTGTATGAGGCATCTAACCTCGACGGATGCAGCGAATTCAAGATATTGTGGTACGTTGCACTGCCTCTGTCTAAACCAATCATTGCCGTACTGGCTCTCATGTATGCAATAGGGCATTGGAACAGCTATTTCAGTGCATTGATCTACTTAAAAACACAGTCACTATTCCCGCTGCAGTTGGTATTAAGGGGAATATTGATACAAAACAATGTCGATTTAAGTTCGATTGCAGACGTGAAAACGGCAATGGAGCTTGAAGGGATGAGGGATTTGTTGAAATATTCTCTGATTGTTGTAGCAAGTCTACCGATCATCATGATTTATCCCTTTGCTCAAAAGTATTTTATTAAAGGCATGATGATTGGAGCTGTTAAAGGATAATGAAGTGGACAACAATTTTACTTGAGCAAATAATAGTGGTATATACTATGTGAAGTAACTGCTGCCATATTTGCAGAAGTAAATGTTGAATAAAAAAACAGGAGGCAACTTTATGAAAAGAGCAGTAATCGTATTTATGTCGGTGATGTTGACGCTATCTTTACTCCTCAGTGGGTGTGGAGGCGCAGGCAACACAAAATCAGGAACAGAATCGGACAAGACATCGGTACAGGCGGAAGGCAGTACAGTTGCAGAAGAATCAGGAAGTGCAGCAAATGTGAATCCTGCAGGGGTGTTTCCAATTGTAAAGGAAAAAATCACTCTATCTGCATTTATACCTCATGAAGCTATTGTATCAGAATATCTAAACAATGATGCAACGATCGAACTTGAAAAGCGGACGAACATAAAACTTGATTTTATCGATGTACCTCTTGATGGAGTCGCAGAGAAGAAAAGACTGCTTCTGGCAAGCGGAGACTATCCGGATATCTTCATGCTGGGAGAATCACAGGCATTCACGAATGAAGACATTATGCTGTATGGCAGCAATCAGAAGATATTCCTTCCAATAAACGATTTGATTGAAAAGTACGGTGATGAAGTTAAGAAGAGATTGGAATCTGTTGATACCTTGAGAGGCGACATGACAACACCGGATGGAAACATATACGGACTGCCGGTTTATGAGATCGCATACCATACAACATGGTCACAGAAAATGTGGATGAATCAGGCATGGCTTGATAAAGTGGGTCTGAAGCTGCCTGAAACAACCGATGAATTATACACTGTACTTAAGGCATTCAAAGAACAGGATCCCAATGGAAATAAAAAGGCGGATGAAATTCCTCTGACAGGGGCAGCTAAATGGAATAACGGCCAGCCGCAGCACTTCCTTATGAATGCGTTCATTTACACAAACAGAAACAATTTCTTCTTTGTTAAAGATGGAAAGTTGGATTATGCACCTTCGCAGCCTGAGTGGAAAGAAGGGCTCAAGTTTATGAACAAGCTTTATAATGAGGGGTTGCTTGATCCTGCGGCATTTACTCAGACAATGGCTCAGGTGAAAACACTTGCGACAAATCCGGAAGGAACCGTTATCGGCGCAGTGACTACACTTCATCCCGGTCACTTCACTGTCATAAGTGATGAACCGCAGAATGCATTACACAAAGATTATGTAGCTGTACCACCGCTGAAAGGACCGCAAGGAGCACAGTACGCAGCATACTTCTATGGCATACAGGGTGCAGGATTTGTAATTACGAATAAATGTAAAAACCCTGAAGCTGCTTTCAGACTTGGCGACTACTTCTATGGTGAAGAAGGTACAATCCTTATTACAGAAGGTTTGGAAGGAAAGACATGGCGCAAGGCTGAAGAAGGCGAAAAGGATATTATGGGAAGACCGGCTAAATATACACGTATTGTTTATACGCATGTAGCAGGTGCTGCTCATAATTACAACTGGGGTAACTCTATGTTTAGAAACAGAGGGTCAGAGTTTGATGGCTTAAGAGGATATTACACTTATGATCAGGATGTGACAAAAGCCAACGGATATGAAACCAGACTGTTCCAGGAAACGAAGAATAAGTATGCGGGTAAAGAGCCTGAAGAGGTATATACCAGTGTATTCCTTCCTCCTGAGAGCACAGACGAGGCATTCCAGCTGAAGGTCAACCTTGAGGATTATGTAAATCAGTCTATGGTAAGGTTTATCAGCGGTGATATGGATATTGAGAAGGATTGGGATGCATATCTGAAAAAGCTTGAAGACATGAATCTATCCAAATATTTGGAAATATACGGAAAAGCTTATGAGCAAAAGGTGTCGCAGTCGAAGTAGCAATTGTATCAGGTAATGGATAGAATGACGGGATACGGGCTCAAAAGGCTCGTATCTCTTCATTATCGCTCAGACTTACTAAATGGAGGAAGGTTATGTTAAATAAGGATGAACGGATGAAATGGTGGCGTGAAGCTAGGTATGGAATGTTCATACACTGGGGAATATACGCAATTCCTGCCGGGAAATGGAAGGGTGAGGACATACCCTTCGGTGGGGAGTGGATTATGAAGAATGCCAGAATTCCTGTAGCAGAGTATGAAAAATTAGCAGAAGAATTTAACCCGGTTAAATTCAATGCCGAAGAGTGGGTAGAGATAGCAAAGCAAGCCGGTATGAAATACATGGTATTTACAGCAAAGCACCATGACGGATTCGCCATGTACGATTCAACGTGCTCCGACTATACGATAACAAAGGCGTCCCCATTCAAGCGTGACCCTGTTAAGGAGCTTGCGGAAGCCTGTAAAAAAGAGGGAATCACATTTTGCCTTTATTATTCTCAACTGCAGGACTGGCACCATCCGGATGGAGTGGGTAACGACTGGGATTTTTCAGATGCATCCCAAAAAGACTTCGGCAGATATATCGAAGAGAAGGTGAAGCCTCAGCTTCATGAAATATTGACAAAATACGGACCCATCGGCATTGTGTGGTTTGATACTCCCTATGAGATGCCTAAGAAATATTGTGCTGATTTGGTAGACTTTATTCGCGGGATCCAGCCTGACTGCTTAATCAGCGGCCGTGTAGGATATGGTCTTGGCGATTACAGGCAGATGGGCGATAACAGTATTCCTGTTGTGAATTACAAAACCGATTGGGAAACCCCGATGACACTAAATGACACATGGGGCTATATAGAAGACGACAATCATTGGAAGAACCCGGAGACCGTACTCAGAATGCTGGTTTCCATCAACGGAAAAGGGGGCAACTTCCTGTTGAACGTTGGACCGGATGCGAAAGGCGTCATTCCCGAGGGAAGTGCTGATATATTGAAGACCATTGGCAGATGGCTCAAGCTCAACGGAGATTCAATCTATGAAACCGTTCCTGCGCCTGATTTTCCCTATGAACTGGACTGGGGAGGTTTTACTGCAAAGCCGGGCAAGCTTTATATGCATGTATTCAACTGGCCGAAGTTCCCGTATGAAATTGTGGTATACGGATTTAAAACAAAGGTCAAAAAAGCGTACTTCTTATCAGATAAGGAAAAGAAACCTATCACAGTAATGCAATCCTATGAAACTGCCAGAGATGAATACAGAACGAGGGTCAGACTTCCCAAAGAACCGGTGGATGAAATAGATACCGTAGTGGTTCTGGAACTGGATGGGGAACCTGAAGTGTATCATACTTGAGCTTGTATCGGGTTCATTTAGGTTGCATAGGCGAGCAGCAAGCTTTAGCTTGCGACCAGCCCCGGCATAAGCGTTGAACTAAATGGAAAGGATTAGATGAAATGCAGCAAGCAGGTGGAACAAAGAACGGGTATCCTGAATGGAACAACAATCCGGATGTTTTTGAAATAAACCGCAAGCAGGCACACGCTGCCTTCATGCCATATGATACTCTTGAAGAAGCATTGAAATGCGATATTTATGCATCCCGAAGAACGATATCACTCAATGGTAGGTGGAAATTTCACCTTTCAGAAAATCCGGCATCCAGACCTACCGGGTTCTATAAAAATAATCCGGATTCTTTGGAATGGGATGAGATAGAAGTACCATCAAGCTGGCAATTTCAAGGCTATGATACTCCTTGTTATGTGAACATCCCATATCCGTGGGAAGGAAAGGATGACATTGATCCGCCTTTTGCTCCCGAGAAATATAACCCGGTCGGCTCATATTCCAGAAAGTTCGATGTGCCTGAAAGCTGGCAGGGAGACAGTATCCATATAAGCTTTCAGGGAGTCGAATCTGCATTTTATGTTTGGATTAATGGGGAATTTGCTGGCTACAGCGAAGATTCCTACACACCGGCAGAGTTCGATATATCTCCATACATCCATACAGGTGAAAATCATGTTGCAGTTGAAGTATATCGCTGGTGTGATGGAAGCTGGCTGGAGGATCAGGATACATGGAGACTTTCCGGAATATTCCGTGATGTATTCCTATATGCAGCTCCCGTATGCCACATAGAGGACTTCTGGGCTGTTCCACTTCTCGATGATGATTATCGGGATGCAGAACTGAAAATAAAAGTCCGTATTACAAATAAGGATCCGCACATAGAAAAGACCAAGCTGGAGGCATACCTGTATGACTCCGGTCTTGGCTTGGTACCGGGCTGTCAGCTGGGGAGTACAGTGGCGTTTTCCGGTGATAATAGTGATATCGTATTGACAATGAAAGTTGATAATCCCGCAAAATGGAGCGCAGAAAAACCTGAGCTTTATACGCTGGTGCTGTGTCTGAAAGACGACGGGAGAGTTCTTGAATATGTAAGCTGCCATATTGGTTTCAGAAAATTTGAAATCAAAGACGGTTTGATGCTTATTAATGGTAAGAGAATCATTTTCAAGGGTGTCAACCGGCATGAATTTAATACGGACAGGGGTCGTACCGTTACAACAGAGGACATGCTGAAGGATATCACACTCATGAAAGCACATAACATCAATGCGGTCCGTACCTCCCACTATCCAAGTCACCCTTATTGGTATGACCTTTGTGACAGGTATGGGATTTATGTAATGGATGAAAACAACCTTGAGACCCACGGCAGCTGGAAATATGGACAGGAAACCGATAAAGGAGCTATCCCGGGAAGTGATCCGCAGTGGACAGCTGCGGTACTTGACAGGGTTCATTCTATGTTCCAGAGGGATAAAAACCATCCGTCCGTATTAATTTGGTCCCTTGGGAATGAGTCTTTCGGTGGGGAAAACTTCATTAAAATGTATGACTTTTTAAAACAGAGGGATGAGACAAGGCTTGTCCACTATGAAGGAGTATCGCGGTACAGGCTATCCGATGCAGCATCAGATATTGAGAGCCGCATGTACCCAAACGTCCGTGATGTCATAGAATATGTTACAAAGATACACCGAAAGCCATATATCATGTGTGAATATGCACATGCAATGGGCAATTCCTGCGGTAACCTCTATAAATATACTGAAATGTTCGAAAACTATCCCGGTGCTCAAGGCGGCTTTATCTGGGATTGGATGGATCGGGCCATACGCAGGCAAAAACCTGACGGTACTGGATTCTATGCTTATGGCGGCGATTTCGGTGAATGGCTGCATGACGGTAATTACTGCGGGGATGGTTTGCTGTTCTCTGACAGGTCCATCACGCCAAAGCTGCTTGAAGTAAAAAAATGTTATCAAAATGCTGACTTTGAGGTCATTGACATTTCCAGTGGCAAAGTGGCCATAAGAAACAAATCTGCTTTTACCGATCTATCAGAGTATCGATTAGAATGGAGTGTTGTCCAGAATAACAGGACGTTTTTCTCCGGTACCGCTGATATCACTGCGGCGCCGGGAACTGTCACACAGACCGATTTGGGCTATCATGCTTCAAATATCACCGGTGAATGGTTTCTAAACATCCGGCTGACGCTCAGAAACGATACACTATGGGCAAAGACCGGCCATATTGTAGCGCAGGAACAGTTTGTCTGCAATAAATACCAATGGCGTGAAATAGCGGATGAACGCAAGGCTGCAATAGAAAAGAGTAACGCTGCAACAGAAGAGAGTAATTCCGCAATCGATGTACATGTCACATATGGCATTATCATTGTAAAGGGTGAAAAGTTTGAGCTGAAGCTCAGTAACCGTAATGGGGAATTGTATTCTTATGAATATGACGGAATGCAGATGCTAAAGTCCCCTCTTAAGCTGAATTTCTGGAGGCCAAGCACAGACACCGACAGAGGAAACTACTTACCTGTCCGATGTGCTACCTGGAGGGCTGCGGGAGGATCAACCAATTGGAGAAATACGAAAGTCAAAGAAATAAAAAGAATTGATCATTCAACGGTTCAAATAATGGTTGAGTACAATATTCCTACTACGGTAGAGTCCTGGTGCCGGATCATCTATACGATTTTTGGAGATGGATGTGTAAAGGTGGATTATCACCTGAAGCCCGGCCAAGGCTTGCCTGAAATACCTGAAATCGGACTTCTTTTTACACTTCCATCTGATTTTAACAGAATACAATGGTACGGAAGAGGGCCTCATGAAAATTACATTGACCGATTAAAGAGTGCTCATGTAGAAATCTATGATGCCGCAATAGAAGAACAAATGACTCCCTATCTCAAACCCCAGGAATGCGGGAACAAAGTAGAGGTGCGATGGGCAAAGATTTACGGCGTCAAGCCGTATGGGCTATTGTTTGAAGGGAATCCGGCTATGGAAATGAATGCGCTTGGCTACCTGCCGGAAGAAATCGAAATGGCTTCGCACCAATGCAATCTGCCTGCTTCAGACAAGACCATCGTTCGGGTAAATTACATGCAAATGGGAGTTGGCGGCGACAACGCCTGGGGCGCTACAACACATGAAGAATTCCTTTTAAAGTCGGATAAAGAGTATTCATTTTCTTTTTCTTTTAGAGCGGCCAGGCTTTAGCGATCTATTTTCGGTGTAATAGGATGATTACAACTGTTTAATAGGAATTCCAGGCAAGAGGGGTATTTACAGATGGACAGATTGATATATTAGGGACTCATTGTGATTATGGAGCACAATAAGCCTTTTCCTTTATTCCGTGTAAACATGCGGAAGGATTATTTTTACTTTATGTAGTATCAGGTAAACTGTAACCGATTTTATCATAGGATTGTAAAATCTTTTTATGTGAGGTAGAGCGAATGTCATATATTGATGGAATATCTGCAATGAATCTGGAAATGCCGGGAAGGATTCCGCGCACTGAATATTCAGCACATTTTCACTGGGATCTCGTAAGTGCCGTTACTGGATTGACGGTAAATCAAAGCAGTGAACAAAGTAAAAAGGAAGCGGCTTCGGGTAGTTTTGTCAAGGCATGGGACTATGGCTTTATGTGGAATACTTTAATAAAGCATGATGTGTTTGGAAATTTTTACACCCGCATGGGACATGCTGCTTACAAAACAGGCGGAGAGGACTATAATAACCAGATATTTTGTCCTTTTGAAGATCCTGAAGACGTCATTGACTTTGATCCATGGGCTGTATATGGACAAAAAGACAAAAAAGAAATTACGGATCGATTTAACAACAATCTGGATTTGCAATACAAGTTATATCCCGATACATTGAATATGACTGGAATATACATATCTTGTATGTCCGGCTTAATTGATATTTTCGGGTGGGATATGCTGCTTATGGGAGCAGGTATTGATCCTCGCGGGTTTGGTGAAATGACAAAGAGATACGGTTCATGGATTATGCAGTATTTTGAAGCTCTTGCGCAGTCCAAATCGCCTATTGTTATGATTCATGATGACATTGTATGGACAGAAGGTGCATTTCTTGCTCCTCAATGGTATAGAGAGTTCATATTTCCTATTTACAAAAAGCTTTTTGCTCCATTGATTGAAAGTGGTAAAAAAGTTCTGTTTACTTCTGATGGAAATTTTACAGAGTTTGTTGATGATATTGCAGATACAGGCGTTCATGGTTTTGTTATGGAGCCGGTAACCGATATGAAATATATCGCTGAGAAATATGGTAAAACACATGTTTTTGTCGGTAATGCAGACACGCGGGTATTGATGTACGGAACAAAAGAACAGATCCGAGCTGAAGTAAAGCGCTGCATAGATATCGGGAAAGACTGTCCGGGCTTTTTCATGTCAGTCGGTAATCACATACCTTCAAATACCCCTGTGGAAAATGCATTATACTATAACGAGGTTTATAAAGAATTGAGCCAACGGTAGGTTGTCTAAAGGGAACATCTAATGATCGGATTCGAAATTATTATTGAAAATACAAGGTGCCCTGTCATATTGTTAAAGGCTGCTCCGAATGGATGCAGCCTTTTAATAAATTTCCGGGTAACGCCTCATTCGGCAATCATCTCAGAATTTAAGCTCAGTTTTATGAAGGAGACCCCACATACTGTACATTTTTTGAAAATGCCAGATATGGAAGATAGATATACGGGAAGAACAGCATCAGCAGAACCGGACCGGCGCCATCTCTTCCATATGCTCTTAAAAATGCGGCTATTGCCAATATGCTGATTACGATATTAACAAATGGTATAAACATCAGTAAAATCCAGATGCCGGGTTTACCCCCGATCTTCAGCATGATATAGATGTTATAGATGGGTACTATAACCGACCACCCCGGCTCTCCTGCTTTTGCAACCAGAATCCATTGACATGCAACATAAAACACAACTACTGCCAGGTACAGGATAATCAAAACCGGTGTTACCGCTGCTGCAACCGAACTGTAATCCACGCCCATCAAAAATACACGCTCCCTCTTTTTTGATATAATGATTAATCTGCAAAAATTATACAAGAAATGCCTAATGTTGACAAGAGTTTGTGCTATTCGTAATGGTTTGTTATCTGTAACCGGTATGGGATCATACTTCAATCATTTTGAGTCGGATGTGTTAATAAGGTATTGACATTTTATGCTGTTAGCACGACTATTAAGATAGGACGAAAACCGGATTAATACTGGACGAATGCAGGACGAATGCAGGACGAATGCAGGACGAATGCAGGATGAATGCAGGACAAGTACAGGACAGGCACCAGATAAATGGTGGACAAAAGCCGGAAAAATACTGGATATTATACCTGGATACGGTGTAGGAAAGGAAAGTGACGATGCATTATAATGCAGATGAACAGATGGAAAGCAGAAGAAGGCTTATAGATTTGCTGGGTGATCTGCCTCAGTGTGATAGGAATCATGTAGCGGCCCGCACGATCTGCATGGAAGACTGGGATACCTTTATATTGGAAAAGCTCACTCTCGATCTAAATGGTATGGAGCCTGTTCCTGCGTATTTTGCCAGACCTAAAGGAGCAGAGGGGAAAATGCCGGTGGTTTTGTTCAATCATTCACATGGCGGCAATTACCAGAATGGAAAGGACGAGTTGCTTTATGGCGCGAGCTACCTGAAGAAGCAGAGCTTTGCTGAAGCCTTCACCGCAGAAGGGTATGGGGTATTATGTATTGATGCCTGGTGCTTCGGGGAGCGGAGAGGCCGTACCGAAACCCAGATTTTCAAAGACATGCTTTGGAATGGGCGGGTGCTATTTGGCATGATGGCTTATGACAGCATGCGGGCTGTTGACTATCTCTTTACCCGGGAGGATGTGGACACCGACCGGATCGCCACAGCGGGACTGTCGATGGGCGGTACGATGGCATGGTGGCTGACAGCGCTGGATACCCGTATCAAGGTATGTGTAGACATGTGCAGTCTGACAGATTTTCATACGCTTTCCGAACTGAACGGCTTTGACTGTCATGGCATTTACTATTATGTGCCGGGACTGCTGAAGCACTTTACAACTGCCGGAATCAATGCGCTTATCGCGCCGCGTCCTCATTTGAGCTTGGGCGGGAGATATGACCAACTGGTTCCTTATGCAGGTACCGTTAAAATTGACAAAGAGCTGAGAGAGCTATATACCGGCTGGGGCGCTGAGGAGGCCTGGCAGCTGAGGACATACCCATGCGGGCATATTGAAACAGCTGAGATGAGATGGGAGACGCTTGCGTTTTTGAAAAAGTGGCTTTAATAATAAAAGAAACTTTTGCTATTTCTTATGAATATAGGATAAAATAATGCTGGTATACAGGCAGAATGATAGTACAGGACACAAATACGCTATGGATCTGTATTTGTATTTCGATTTAAATGCATATGGCAATGAAAAATGAGGGAGATATGGCGATGTTGAAGGATAAGTACGATTTTAATGATCTTCTGGATATAATGGCACGGCTCCGGGCGGAAAACGGTTGTCCCTGGGATAAGGAGCAGACCCATGAAAGCCTCAGAATATACCTGATAGAAGAAACCTACGAGGTATTGGAGGCGCTGGATGCCGGAGACAGGGACAAATTCTGCAATGAGCTAGGCGACCTGCTGCTGCAGATTGTATTCCATGCGCAAATCGCTAAAGAGCATGGAGAGTTCGACATCGGGAATGTGACGACAGAGATCTGCAGCAAGCTTATTTCAAGGCATCCCCACATTTTTGGCGATGTGGTAGCCGACACCCCGGATCAGGTGCTGGTGAACTGGGAAGCAATCAAAAAGAAAGAAAAGAAGCTGAAAAGTCAGACTGGTGTACTGAAGGACGTGCCGTCCAATCTGCCCGCATTGATGAGAAGCTACAAGGTTCAGCAAAAGGCTGCACAGGTGGGCTTTGACTGGGATGATATTGAAGATGTGTTCAGGAAGGTGGATGAGGAAATTCAGGAATTACGGGATGTATACAAGAGTAAAAATATGGATAGAATAACGGATGAACTGGGGGATACGATGTTTGCACTCGTCAATCTGTCCAGATTTCTCAAGGTACAGCCTGAACTGGCACTTACCGGAACGATCAATAAATTCATCAACAGGTTTGAATATATTGAACAGCAGAGTACAAAAGCCGGTAAAAAGCTGGAAGAGATGAGCCTTGCGGAAATGGATGAGCTTTGGAATGAAGCAAAAGTGAAGCTCCCAAAAAGTGAATGAGTCCTATTAACAGTTATCGTGTGAAAGAGAGGAAGGTCTATGAATAAAGCGGATTTAGTTAAAAGCATTTCGGAAAAAGGCGATATAACCAAGGTGGATGCAGAGAAAGCACTGAATGCATTCATGGAAAGTGTGGAGGAAGCCCTTGTAAATGGCGACAAGGTTCAGCTGGTGGGCTTCGGTTCTTTTGAAGTAAGGGAACGGGCTGAAAGAAAAGGCAGAAACCCTCAGACAAAAGAAGAAATTACGATCAGTGCTTCAAAGGCGCCGGTATTTAAAGTAGGGAAGGCACTGAAGGATATGGTCAACCAATAGACCGGAAAACCGGAAGACCGATAACCGGTATCCGGCAATCAAAGATAAATGGCGGAGGTTGAAAGGTGAATAGTCTTTCAACCGAGCTTGGCTGATAAGGGGTGTATTTCGATGAGGATCGATAAGTATCTGAAGGTATCCAGGCTCATTAAAAGGCGGACGCTGGCAAATGAGGCTTGCGAAACCGGGCATGTCACGATAAATGGAAAGACAGCAAAGCCGGGCACGGAGGTAAAGGTAGGAGATGTTGTTGAGATCAGATTCGGCAGCAGCCTTACTACAGTAGAGATTACTTCTGTTGCCGAGCATGTTTCTAAGGCAGATTCCAAAGAGATGTATGTAATTAAGTAAAGAATCTTATCATTTTATCTCTTGTACATGCATATATTTCAATCATATAGGGTGTTTTGCGATGCATACCGCATCGCAAAAGCCTTGTGTAATGCTTGTCAGGGAGGCAGCTATATGATTGAGGATAAAAAGGTGCCTAGGCCAAAAGTTCAGAACCTGATTCTGGAAAACAGAGAGAAGCTGAATATTTCCGGTGTCATTGATGTGGAAAGCTTTAATGATGAATGTGTCATCGTTGATACGGAACTTGGCGTACTGGTAATCAAGGGAATTGATTTGCACATCAACAAATTGAATATTGACAATTCAGAATTGGGTATAGAAGGTGAAATCATCAGCTGTGAATATTCTGACAGAGATAGTTCTAGGAACAGGGGTGGAGGCTTCTTTGCCCGGATGTTCAAATGATTGTATCTGTAAGTAACCAGGCTTATGTATTTTTATGCTCCATAGTCGGTGGTATGGCTATTGCGTTAGTCTACGACATTTTCAGAATTTTCAGAAAAGCTGTTAAAACAGGAAGACTGGTCACATATGCACAGGATCTGTTGTACTGGTTTATCGTTGCGATTATTATGTTTATGACCATCTATTACAGCAACGACGGTGAAATCAGGGTGTATCTGTTTATTGGGGCAGCTCTTGGTGTTATTCTGTATACTCTCCTATTCAGCAGAATGATTATGAGCTCCTCACTTTTCATTATCAGGATGACTGCAAAAATAATAAAAACGATGGTATTCATCCTAACGTATCCGGTGAGGTTAATCCTTAGAGTGCTGAAAATTCCCGCATGTAAGCTGGCAAGGATGGTCGGAAAATCAGTCAGAAAAGCACGGAGCTATGAAAAGGTACGGCTTTCAAAATTGACGTTTATTAAAAAGTCCTTCAAAAACATAAGAAAGAAAATATGAAAGCAGGATTTTTGCAGGAGATGTAGAATTAATAGTAAGATAAAGGACAAGCGCAGCTTTTTACAAAGGAACGGGGGACATCTCTCTTCTGAAGGACTGATGTCCGGACAGTGCCCCCGATAGGAGTTAGGTCAAATGAGTAAAAAGAAAAAATCTACATCCACATTTGGGGTTTTTGTTTTGCTGGCAATCTTTGTTTATTTATCTTATGTAGCTGTGGGACAGCAGAAGCTGTTGAATGCCAAGAGCGCTGAAATGAATAAGATTGACAACAAAATAGCGGAAGAGACCAAGGTGAATGAAGAGTTGAAAAAAGAGAAGGAAATGATCGATAGCGACGCGTATAAAGAGAAAGTTGCCAGAGAGAAGCTGGGGATGGTCAAAGAAGGAGAAAGAGTCTTTATGGATATCGGTCAGTAAGTGATGCCAATCTCCTGTGTAAGTTCTTGTAAAGCTTGTAGATACAGGCTTGACGAAATATTCCTGATGCTATATAATCGAATTGCTTTCGTGGATTAATAGTTTTTTCACGACATATAGATAATCACAAGCCAGATATTCTTGTTTGAAATGGTGGAGGCCATTTTTTATAAACATTAAGGAGGATTTCTTTCTGTATGCTTGTTGAGGTTGGTAATATTGTTGAAGGAAAGGTCGCTGGAATAACCAGTTTCGGAGCTTTCATCCAACTGCCTGAAGGGAAAACAGGTCTGGTTCACATTTCTGAAATTGCTGAGGGATATGTAAAAGACATTAAAAATCATCTGCAGGAAAATCAAGAAGTCAAAGTGAAGATTCTTTCAGTAGACAATGGCAAAATAAGCTTGTCTATTAAGAAGGCTGTTGACAGAAAGATGGTATCAAAGACAAGCAGGCCTCCCGTTGAAGTGGATTGGGGCAAGAGCAGCAGTGATGCAATGTCTTTTGAAGATCGCCTTTCAAAATATCTGAAAGATAGTGATGACAGAATGCATGATCTGAAAAAGAGCTTTGAATCGAAAAGAGGCAGCGGAGGATACAGGAAATCTGCTCAATACTATTAAAGGTTTGTTTGTGGTTTGTTCGATCTGTTCGCCAGTATATGGATTAATACATTTGCTTGATTTTTGAAAAGCATGGTGTTATTATAGTGTAGTGCCAAAATTGAAAAGTAGGTTTGTTTTAGATATGCCGCTGTGGTGGAATGGCAGACACAAGGGACTTAAAATCCCTCGGTGGCAACATCGTATCGGTTCAAGTCCGATCAGCGGCACCACAAAACCAGGATTTACGGGGATTTCCCGGAGACCTTGGTTTTTTTGTTGCAGTTCAATCCATGTTGAAATAGTTGGACAACAAGATAAAATAGGGATACCCTTTTGGGGTTACTTTTTAAGAGGTGTTTATATGAAAGTAGTCGCATTTTACGGTAGTCCCAAACGCAACGGAAACACGGCACAATACAGTGACTTTTTAAGGTGGTATCACTTTATAAAATCATTTACAGCCACGTATTGCGTCCAAAGTCGCTAAAGCATGGAGAAAAGTATTCAAAGTAGGGGTTTAAATAGGAATATATTACATTTAAAAAAACTGTCAAGCGTTTTTGATTTTGTCTTGTAATTTGGACATCATTAGCTGGTAAATACCTTTTAAAAGGTAAGCCCTTTTCATCCTCAAGCCGAGGTAAAAGGGCTTCTTTTTAAGCTGTAAGAGCATG
>JAEZLF010000302.1 GCA_023435925.1 Bacillota bacterium | reverse complement strand
TCTTCATCACTCAGCACAGGAGTCTTTGTTGCTGCAATTGCTCTATCCTGATCCCGTAAGTAAGATACTAAAATTACAAGAGTTAACAGGAATCCTATTCTCTTCATGTTATTCATACTTTTTATTTTCATTTCGACTTTCCCTCCTGAGCAGCTGGCAACAAACAGTAGCATTATGTATATCGTCTTCATTTATCGATTATATCACTGGTGATCTATAATTTATTGTAGAATACGATGAAAATATTGTCAACCTAGTGTCAAATTAAGTTTGTGCAAGTACTTAACAATTTAAGCAAAAATACGGATTCCGAAGAACCCGCAAATTCTCTACCATATGATCGGAAATCTTTGAAAGGACAATCATCAAATGATATGTTTTATATAAGAGTTTACAACCTGTGGATCAAACTGCATGCCGGCGTTTTTCTTTAATTCCTCGATGGCTTCTTCCTTCTCCATGCTCTTTCGGTAAACCCGGTCGTTCGTCATTGCATCATAGGCATCTGCGACTGCAAGGATACGGCTGGGCAGGGGAATATTTTCAGCCTTCAATCCTAAAGGATATCCTTTACCATCCCAACGCTCATGATGAAATAGGACATAATTCGCCACAGCCTCAAGATCCGGAAATTCCTTGACAATTCTCCATCCGATCTCAGAGTGACATTGCATTTCAATCCATTCTTTACTTGTCAAGGGAGCAGGTTTTTTCAATATAGCAGGATTGATTCCGATCTTGCCAATATCGTGAAGAACCGCCAGTAATGAAAGTTCCTCCATTTCGTCAGATGTAAGCTGAAAATGAAGGCCTAGCATAAGGCAGTGTTCCTCCAATCTACTTGAGTGCTCCTCTGTCTCTATGCATTGTTCGCGCAGAGCTGCCAGCAGTATGTTGATGGTAGTATTCTGGTATGTATTTACCTTGAGGTCATCCCTTGTATCTCGAATAATGAGGGCAAAGCAATCACCGACGGATGGAACAACGATGAAATTGCAATCTCTGTCGAGTACCTCGATATACCTCGATATTTCATGTATTTTCTTTGTAATGAGAGTATCTCTAAAGTATTCGATCCAATCAAATTTACGCTTTTTATCTAAAAAGACCTCGGAGGACTTTTTCCCAATAATATTGTCCCGAGGCAAGCCTATCATTTTTTGAAAGCCATGACTGATATCCAGAAAAATATAGTCACTTGCCTTTCCGCAGTCGTCAACAATCAATTGTAAAAACCCATAACCAAACGGGGAAAGGTTCTCAATTTCTTTGTTAAAGTTTTCATTCATGCATAACTTCCTCTCTTTATCACTTTCCTTATCTTTGCTTAGTTTTTATATACCGCAATTAATAATCGGTTGACGGTGAATCACCACCAATCCGGTTTTTGCTTCCATCGATATACTTCTGCTTACATTTCCACGAAGATCAGTCTTTTGGATTGTCAATCCTATCTCCGATAATGACTTTTTTACGGTATCAATGTTTTTCTTTCCTATGCTGTAAATATCCAAACGAAGCATCGACTCCGCTCCACCGTATATTTGAACCTGAAGTTCTTCCTTACTACAACCGTACTGTCTGTACATTGCATCAATCAGCAAAGGCACTCCTGTTTTAGCAAAATAGCCTGGGCGAATTATTACGTCTCTGTCACACAATGGGGCAGGTAGAACTATATGAATCATTCCAGCAACCTTTTTCAGGGGGCTGTAGGCGGTGACAGCCACACAGGAGGCCAGCGCAAATGTTCTGAGGACGGCATCTTCAGCATCGGTTACGATGAATTTTCCCATTCCTACGATCAAGTCCATCGCAATCACCTACTGCAGCAGCTGCGACAATGCTTGAGGTATATGTTCCAATGCCGTTTGCTTTTCCACAGCTCCTATATCAAAGGCTACTTTCGGCATTCCGTACACAACGGACGAAGCTTGGTCCTGGCCGATCGTCCGGCCGCCCTTACGCCGCATGTTAAGAAGTCCTTTCGCCCCGTCATAGCCCATTCCTGTCAGGAGAATCCCAACCGCATTACTGCCTGCTTCCTTAGCCACCGATTCAAACAAAACATCCACGGATGGACAATGCCCGTTTACTTTATCTCCATGGGAACATTCAACCTGATACCTTTTACCAACTTTCTTGATCCTCATATGCTGTTCTCCCGGTGCTATCAGAACTCTACCCGCATCCACATAATCGCCGCTTACCGCTTCCTTAACCTTAAGAGAGGTTTGTCTGTCTAATCTTTCAGCAAACAACCTTGAAAAAACCGGAGGGATATGCTGTACAATTACAATGCCCGGAACAGTGGGAGGAAGAAGCCGGAGTATATGATAGATTGCCTCAGTTCCACCAGTAGAAGCTCCAATCGCAATAATCTTACCTGCATCCTGTACCATATTTGCTGTAATACTTGGCGTAGATTTTTTACTTCCCAGCCATGCAGTTTTTGAAGCGATAGAGGCCGTTTTTATCCTTGGTATTAGGTCTCTAATGAAAGTCTCCGTGCCTTTAGGTGAACTGCTGTTAGGTTTGGCGACAAAATCTACAACACCTGCCTCCATCGCCTCAAAAACCGCACTGCTGACCGCGCTTACCATGATAATGGGGATAAAACGTTGGGGCAGTAACCAGCGTGCAAAGTCTATTCCGTTCATTTTGGGCATTTCTACATCGCAGGTGATCACATCAGGATGAACCTCAACTATTTTATCTCTTGCCTCGAAAGGGTCCGCTGCAACAGCAACAACCTCCATCTGCGGATCGGCGGATATAGCCCTCACAATCATTTCACGGGATACCATGCTATCATCAACCACCAATACTCGTATTTTTTTCTCTGTCCCCATGTATCCCTATACCTTTCTGTAAACCGCAGGCATTATATACCTGTAGCGCGTTTTTTCACGATTCAGCCCTTCTGAATGCCCGATGAACAGGAAGCCTCCCGGTTCGGTAATATCATAAAAGTGCTCAACAAGTCTGTCCTTGGTTTCGTTATCAAAATAGATCATGACGTTCCTGCAGAAAATAACGTGCATTTTCTTCCGGAAAGGGTATGTCGCGTCCATCAGATTGATATTGCTGAAAATCACTTCATTTCTGATCTTCTCTGACAGAATATAATGCCCAGAGTCATGTTCTTTGAAATATCTCTTTTTCCAATTCTCCGGCAAGTCCTTCATCTTCTCCTCGCTGTAAATGCCTGACCGTGCTGCAGCGAGAATCCCATTCGAGATATCTGTCGCTAGTATCTTTGTGTCCCATCTCACTTTACCTGGACCGAAGAATTCGTCAATCATCATTGCCAATGTATAGGGTTCCTCCCCTGAGGAGCAAGCTGCGCTCCAAATACGCAGATCCCGATTCGGCACTGTCTTTGCCAGATAAGGCAGCACGCTATCCCTGAAATATTGAAAATGTGCTGGTTCTCTCATAAAAAAAGTATGATTGGTTGTGATCTTGTCCAACATCTCAGATGCAGCTTTTCCGGTTTTATCCGCAGTCACATAGCTCATGTATTCTGTCAGACTGGTAAAATTCATATTTGATAATGTATATCCGAGTCGTCCCTCGACCAGGGTCTTCTTTTCATCCTTGAAATGGATACCATAATTGGCTTTTATATAATCGGCAAATTTTCTAAATTCCTGTTCACTTATAGCTTTCACAAACTGCACCACATCTCTCGGTCTCATTATCTGTCAGTATTTTCTGACAGTCCAGAAGCAGCTTGACGTTTCCATCAGCCTTTCCTATACCCTTAATATATTTGAGACCGCCATTATTGAGATCCGGAGGAGGCGCTATGTCCTCGTCAGCTATGGCGATTACCTCAGAAACATTGTCTACAATCAGACCGGTTGCAATATCATTCGTATCAAGGACGATTATACAGGTTCTGTCGTCATATTCTCTGTCTGCTTTATTGAAACGCAGTCTGGCGTCCATAACAGGAATGATTTTACCCCGGAGATTGGTAATTCCTTTTACATACTGCGGCATCTCAGGGACTACCGTAATGGGTTGAATACCAATAATTTCGGTAATGTAACGGATCTCGATTCCATACAGCTCCTTCCCCATGGAGAAGATAAGATACTTTCCTTTCATTGTATCTTCTTCTTGTTCCGTAAAGTCCAGTAA
>JAEZLF010000301.1 GCA_023435925.1 Bacillota bacterium | reverse complement strand
TTGGCGTTTTCCAGCAGCGTGCTGTAAGAGTGACCACTCGATAAAGTATGCGTATGCGTATCTACTACCAGTTTCAAATATATGCCCCCTTAAAGGAATTTATCATTCCTGCTGTGTGAATTTATTTGCCATTCCCACTTTGTCTGCTTTACGGTTTGATTACGTATTGCTATGCGATTTTTCCGCCAGCTCCGCTTTGCTTAGTTCTCACATTCACTCGTCAACCTTACTTTACGATTTCATTCATCAACCTGTCACTGATCACCTTTGCAGTATTATACCCCATTTTCTTCTGTCTGTGGTTCATTGCTGCAACCTCGGCAATAATGGCAAGGTTTCTCCCGGGCTTAACCGGAATAACTAAAGATGGCACAGGTATGCCCAATATGTCTGTGTATTGATCCTCCAGACCAAGCCTGTCATAGGTTTTGTTCTGATCCCAATGCTCCAGCTTCATGACCAGATTGATGTTCTCCTGCATCTTGACGGACCCCATACCATAGAGATTTTTTACATCCAGTATACCCACACCTCTTATTTCAATGAAATAACGGATATTTTCGGGAGCGTTACCGAGTAATGTTTTGTCTGAAACCCTCCGGATCTCAACCACATCATCGGCAATTAATCGATGCCCTCTTTTTACAAGCTCTAGAGCAGTCTCACTCTTACCGACACCACTTTCGCCAAGAATCAGTATGCCTTCACCATACACCTCGACAAGTCCTCCATGCTGCGTGATTCTTGGTGCCAGCAATACATTCAGGTATCGGATCAGGCCGCTCATAAATCTTGAAGTGATGTCATCTGTTCTATAGATAGGGATACTATATTTTTGAGAAACGCTCAACATCTCTTCAAATGGCTCCAGGTTTCTTGCAATAACAAGGCATGGAAAACCGGTCCTGAAGAATTCATCCACTCTTTTCAGACGATCCTTCGGTGACAGGCTGGCGAGATAAGTCATCTCAACCTTTCCGATAATTTGTATGCGATCTGTTCCAAACAGCTCCATATAGCCGGACAACTGCAGCCCGGGCCTGTTCACATCGGATGTGGTTATATCAATGTCTCCCATACCGTCTTCTTCATAAATTTTTTCTAACTGAAATTCCTTAACAACTTCACTTAGTTTTACAGTAAACATTTCAGTCCTCCTGAAAACCACTTATAATTATACTTACCTAACGATTGAATCTGTTTGCAAACAAACAGATTTGTACCGAATATCCTATTTAGACATCATTGAAATTATACCCCAATATCACCCTGTCACACAAGCGATATATCTGGGTATCCTAGTTTGCTTCGCGAATGGCTCCATTTAATGAGCGTTTGCGCGAATGTACGCCAAAACGCGGGCGCTTTAGCACTTCTTTATGCGTATTGTGTATATCGCGCCGCGAGCATTTTATCAAATGCTCCTTCAGTGAGGGATTTAACTGGGACAAGGTACCTGTCCCCCTGTCCCCGCCCCTGTCCCCCCGTCCCGCTGGATTGCCAATGGTTCCAATAAAAAAGCCCTGCGGGAGTCATTCCCGGAGGGACATTAATGTAGGAGTTCCACAGCACAGAATTCTCAAAACAACTCCCTTATTCCTTCCCTTCAGCTACTTCATTTGTGCCCTCCGCCGTCTGTATCACCTTGTATTCGAGGAGAAGCATCCCACTGGGATAGGCACGGTGACCGACGAGAGTTAAATATTGACGTACTCCATGTGGAGAGAGCAACTGCACCCCACCCCCCAGAAGAATCGGCATCACCGCCGGTTCGACAGTATCAACCAGATGCCATGCAAGAAGCTGGGAGAAGAGACTACCTCCGCCGTAGAGCCAGATGTCTCGACCAGGTTGCGCACGAAGCTCTCGAACCCGCGCTTCAAGACCTTCTTTCACAATCTCGACGTCAGGATAATCCGTCGGCCGAAGCGACCGCGAAGCGACAATCACCTGCTTTCCCCGAAAGCTCTCTCCCGTTGCATGTACAATCTCGAACGTGCGCCGACCCATTAGTAATGTATCGAATTCTGCATACAATGCCTCAAAGTCAAATGAAGGCTCTGGCGTAATCCAATCAAACTCATCCTTCGGTCCTGCGATATAGCCATCCAAGCTACATGCAACCTGATATCGAACACGTCTCATCCAATCATCACCTCTACCTTAATTCATACTTACCAACTATTACGCTGTATAATATCATGAAAAATATAAAATCTGCTATATTGTATGCTATTTTGTCTAATGTTACCAAATAAAACCCATTAATGCAACTTAATATAAATTGTAACCTTAATTGCAAAGCGCATTTCTGCATGTATATGCCATTACTGCACAGAATAGGGTGCCACTGTGCAAAATTTCAACTTTGGGGCAGTTATTTAGCTATTATGTAGATTTTTGGCCTGATAAGATTACATAATCTTAGAGTATATGCCATTATTGTGCCACTTTCACACTTTATTGTGCCCCAAACTTGAAATTTTGCTCAGACTGAGCGAAAAAATGTCATACTAAGGTAGGGCACATTAACGAAATCAAAGCTCACAGCATAAAACTATTGTGGTACCCCGTGAACCTTGCGTTCTCAATAAAAAAGTGGTACCCTCATTCATTTTAAGAGTACCACTTCCTCTAATTATTTTTACCTACGTCTTCAGAAGACGCTAACTCTACAGGTCGGCAATAAATGATGTCCAAATTAGTTAGCTTCCCTGGTCAGGTGGATTTCAGTTTCCACCTGACTCCCTGAGCGATGCGAATTGACTTATTAAATCGGTTAAGTCCCGTTCAATTGCCTAACGACTAAAGCTAATAAAAAATAGAAACATATAGAAGTCTATCGAAGCTTACAAAACCATAGACCCTTAAACTTCAAAAGCTTAAAACCCTTATGTTGTCTTTTCCTTAAACTGGTGTGCATTCTTTAAAACCATATCCTTGACCTTCATCAGCCGTGTGAGATTACCGCGTTCATTCTCATCGAGCTTCATGACAATGTACTTGATGGTTTCCTGCAAATTCGGTATCAAAACGTACTCCAATGCGTTAACACGACGGCGTGTCTTCTCAATCTCGTCTGCCAGAAGCTGCGCTGTTTTCTCCAGCTCTGCAAGCTTTAAAAGCTCCGAGGTCATGTCCGACAGCGTTGCGATCGCTCCGTCCAATTCACCGGAAGTATTAGCAAATCCATACGGATAAATATCTCCTTCACCGCCGGCTTCCGATGTGAACTCCAATACAGGTACATCCACACTCATAATGTTGCGGGTTGACGTGCTCAGCTCCACATGCTGCTTCGGGAACATCAGCGCTTCCTCCAGAAGCTCCGAATTCATCACAGCCCTTGCCATAACAAAGCGGGAATGCACAATATTAAGCTTTTCCTCAACCTCTTCACGCAGCAGCTTATTTTCCCGGACGATGTCCAAGAACCGTTTCATCAATTCATCCCGTTTATCTTTTAACAGCTTGTGCCCTCTCTGTGCGGTCTTCAATCTCTTCTTCAATCCGGTTAGGACCATACGGGTCGGGCTCACATTTAATCGGGCCATATCCTATCTCCTCCCCCAAAAATCACCCAATTACAACTGCTTTTCAGGGTATCCTCAGCCCTTTTTAGGCAGATATTTGTCAATCAGTTTCTGGTCGATACGCTTCAGTTCTCCCGCCGGCAGAATAGACAGCAGCTTCCAGCCCAGATCCAGTGTTTCGATAACGGTTCTATCCATATCAAAGCCCTGTGAGACATATTCTGCTTCGAAGCTGTCGGCAAACTTGGCATATAGCTTATCGATGTCCGTTAATGCCGCATCACCCAGTATGACTGCCAGTTCCTTCGCTTCCTTGCCTCTCGCATAAGCGGCAAAAAGCTGGTTCATTGTATTGGCATGATCTTCACGGGTCTTTTCTTTTCCTATTCCCTTGTCTTTCAGACGGGAAAGAGACGGAAGAACGTCGATGGGAGGAATCACGCCTTTTTTATAAAGCTCACGGCTCAGTATGATCTGGCCTTCAGTAATATATCCGGTAAGGTCAGGGATCGGATGTGTTTTATCCTCCTCAGGCATTGTCAAAATCGGTATAAATGTAATACTGCCTTCCTTGCCCTTCTTTCTCCCGGCACGCTCATACAGCGTAGCAAGGTCCGTATACAGGTACCCCGGATAACCACGACGCCCCGGTACTTCCTTACGGGCGGCAGAAACCTCGCGGAGTGCTTCTGCATAGTTGGTGATATCCGTTATGATAACCAGTACATGCATATCCTTTTCAAATGCCAGATATTCCGCAGCCGACAAAGCCATACGAGGCGTAGCGATACGCTCAACAGCCGGGTCATTCGCCAGATTCATGAAAAGTACCGCCCTGTCAATCGCACCGGTTCTTTTAAAGTCACTGATAAAAAAGTCTGCTTCTTCAAAGGTAATACCCACCGCACCAAATACCACGGCAAATTTACTGTCAGCACCGAGAACCTTAGCCTGACGTGCAATTTGTGCCGCAAGCTGAGCATGGGGCAAACCCGATGCGGAGAAAATAGGCAGCTTCTGTCCCCGAACCAGTGTGTTAAGGCCATCAATGGCAGAAACACCGGTTTGAATAAACTCCGAAGGGTAATCCCGGGCAGCTGGATTCATCGGTAATCCGTTGATATCCATTCTGGAATCGGGTATGATATCAGGGCCGCCGTCCTTTGGGTTTCCAAGTCCGTCAAATACACGGCCCAGCATGTCCATTGACACAGGCATCTCGAGCCCGCGTCCCAAAAAGCGGACCTTGCTGTTTGATAAATTAATGCCAACCGCATTCTCGAACAACTGAACCACCGCATTGGTTCCGTCAACTTCCAAAACCTTGCAGCGGCGAATCTCACCGTTGGCCAGCTCAATTTCTCCCAGTTCATTATAGGTAACGCCTTCGACCCCCTGTACAAGCATCAAAGGTCCGGCAACTTCAGCTATGGAGCGATATTCCTTTAACATGCTTATTCACCCTCCTTTGTAAACAGCCCATCCATCTGGGTAGCCAATTCACTTTCAATGGCGCTGAATTCCTCATCTACTCTTTCTTCGGGAATATACTTGGCACGGCCGATCTTTTCCCTTACCGGCAGACTGAAGAGCTCTTTCAGATCCACACCTTTTTTCACAGCTTCTTGACCCATATAGTAGTAGGTAAGCAACAGCTTCAGCATTCTGAACTGCTTTTTCGGTGTAGAATAAGTGTCCGTTTCATGGTATGCATTCTGATGGAGATAGTCCTCACGGATAGAGCGAGCGACCTCCAGTGTTACCCTGTCTCTGGGCGATAAAGCATCCACGCCGACCAGCCTTACAATTTCTTCTAGTTCTGACTCTTCCTGCAGTATCTTCATGACTTCAGAACGGTAACGGTTAAAATCCCTGGAGATCTTCTCACTGTACCAGTCCTTCATCCGATCTACGTAGAGTGAATAGCTGGTCAGCCAATTAATAGCCGGGAAATGGCGGCGGTATGCCAGGTTGGAATCGAGACCCCAGAACACCTTAACAATACGCAGTGTTGCCTGAGTGACCGGTTCCGATATATCTCCGCCCGGAGGTGAAACAGCGCCTATCGCAGACAGCGCACCTTGACGGCCTTCAGAACCAATCGCAATGACCTTTCCTGCCCGCTCATAAAATTGAGCCAGACGGGAGGAAAGATAGGCGGGATAACCTTCTTCACCAGGCATTTCTTCCAAACGGCCTGACATTTCACGGAGCGCTTCCGCCCACCGGGAGGTTGAATCCGCCAGCAGCGCCACCGAATAGCCCATATCACGGAAGTATTCTGCTATGGTAATACCTGTATAAATCGAAGCCTCACGCGCCGCAACCGGCATATCGGAGGTATTTGCAATCAAAACCGTTCTCTTCATAATGGACTCACCGGTTTTTGGATCCTTCAGCTCCGGGAATTCCATCAGAACATCCGTCATTTCATTTCCGCGTTCACCACAGCCGATGTAAACAACCAGATCGGCATCGGCCCACTTGGCCAACTGGTGCTGAACAACTGTTTTACCGCTTCCGAAAGGTCCCGGTATCGCTGCCACACCGCCCTTTGCAATCGGGAACAGCGTATCCAGAATTCTCTGCCCGGTAATCATCGGTTCATCCGGTGAAAGCTTTTCCTTATACGGCCTTTCTTTTCGTACAGGCCATTTCTGCATCATGGTCAATTCTTTGACTGAGCCGTCGGATTCCTTCACCCTTGCTACCGTTTCCTCTACGGTAAATTCACCTTCCAGAATTTTTTCTATCGTTCCCTCTATTCCAAAAGGCACCATGATACGGTGTTCAAAAATATTATTTTCCTGGACAATTCCGATAATATCTCCGGCAGTGACCTTGTCTCCTGCAGCAGTAACAGGCTTAAATGCCCATTTTTTATTACGGTCCAGAGCAGGTATGTTTATTCCTCGGGTAATGTTGCTTCCTGCCACCTCCCGCATAGTTTCAAGAGGGCGCTGAATTCCGTCAAATATGTTCTCCAATAGTCCCGGTCCCAGTTCAACACTAAGTGGTGCCTCAGTGGATACCACCGGACTACCGGGTCCTAAGCCCGATGTTTCTTCATACACCTGTATGGATGCGCGGTCGCCATGGATTTCCAATATTTCTCCGATGAGCTGGTGTTCACTGACCCGAACCACGTCATACATATTGGCATCCCGCATACCCTCAGCGATTACCAGCGGGCCTGATACCTTGACTATTTTTCCTTGGCTCAAACTATATCCCTCACTTTCAGTATCCACATTTATTCATCCCGGAAAAGAATATCTGCGCCGACAGCCTTTTCGACGCACCTCTTAACGCCTTGCATACCAATTCCCAGACTTCCCTGAACACCGGGAATCGGAATAACAGCCGGTAAGCGTTCTTCCCGGTACTGATTAATTTCATGTTCAATGCCGGCCGCTGTTTGCTCTGTGATATAAATAACGGCATAGTCATCCTTTGCTAATTCGGTTAATGTCTTAGCTGCCTGATCCCTGCTTTCCACAGAAAAAACAGAAAAGCCCAGAGCTTTAAAACCCAATACAGCATCCTTTTCCCCAATAACACCGATTTTATACATAGACTGAACGCAACCTTTCCCGGATCAAATCGGCAGGCAGCTTGTTGATTTTCCCTGTCATAATGATCCTGACATTTCTGATTTCCGCTTCCTTCGCAAAAAGATAGGCAATCAGCGGTTCAACACCCATAACGACCATTTTTGCGCGGCGGACATATTCCATGATGTAGTCGTCCAGAAGTCTCTCGAGTCCTGAAATATTCGTTCTCGCCTTAAAAAGCTCCCACCCTTTTTGAACGACATCATAATATTTACTATCGTGTAAATCTGCAATAAATCCGTCTATTGACTTATCACTATTTTCAAAATAGACCTTTTCAGCGATCGTACCACCTTCCAAAAGCAGCTTTTTAAGGAAATCCCACGCCTTATTTATTGATCTGGCACGGATAAACATCTTTATATTGGTGATATCAACCATGATATCCGCCAAATCATGAAGAAACGGACTATCGATTCCCTTTAAGTCTGACGAAAGCTGTTGATAGGATGCTTTATCCAGCAATAAATCTACAATTTGCGGATCCCTGATCCTTGCAAATGTATCATAAATCTCCTCAACAGCCTGCACCATAACAGGCTCCAATACAGCATATTCCCTTTCTCTGATGATGCGCTTCAACTCATCTGTATCTATCGTGCCGGTGTTCACGAGAATAGGCGGTGCTTCCTGTCCCAAAAACTCTGCTTTTAAAAGAACCTTTACGTTAAAATAATCATGACGTCGCTGGAAAGCCCTGATCAGCTCAATTTGCGGTGCTATTTCAGAAAGCAGCATATAGCACTTATTCAGTTCCTCAGCCAGAAGCTCTTCAAATGAAGAAGCACGCTCAGCACTGCCGCCGCCAAAGCCATATTCAGCCTCCGTCAATACTTTATACGCTTCTTCTGCAGAAGCTGCTTCCAGCATCCTTTCTAAGCGACTGCTGTCCAACAATTTTATTTCTACTGCTCTTATTCGTGAAGCAGCATATGCATAATCGTCTCCATTTATTCTTAACATCGTGTTCCCTCAACATTCAGTTTCTGCCACATATTTCATTCATGAACAAACAGAAGCTTAACCACTTCCTGCTCCAATTGCGGGCGAAGTATGCCGAACAGGATCTCGAAGGTGCTATTGATCTCCATATCCCCATACCGAAGTATAAATCCACCTTTTGTGGTTATCCCTTCTGTTGACAGTGTCAACCGTCCTGTTTTCCCAATACTATCAAGCTGATTACGGATGTTGCTCAGGAATTGGGTGTCCATACGGCGAATATCCGCTTCTGACATTAGTATTTCACCATCGCCATTCAGAGCGGCACTGGTTATCATTTTTTCAATGAGCTTCTGGTATTCCATATCCGGCAGTTGGATTACTTCATCCATTGCTTTGCGGAATGCCGTATCCACCATATCCTGCTTAGCTCTCAGGAGTTCCTTCCGCCCATCCAGACCGGCAACAGCCATCATGCGCCGATATACCTCTGTTCCTTCGGCTTCCGCTTTGCTGATGATTTCTTCATTTTTCTTCCGGGCAGTTTCAGAAGCTTCCGCCAATATCGCGGCAGCCTCCTGCTTTGCCTGCTCTTCAAGAGCAGCAGCCGTAGCCGCGGCGTCCTCGAGGATTTTTGTTTTAATCTTTTCTGTTCCTGTCATTTGGATTGCTCCTTTTGTTAACCTTTACAAGAACGCTGTTCTTGTTATTGCCCTTCCTGTTATTCCTGTTATTCCTGTTGTTCCTGTTGTTCCTGCTGTTCCTGCTTCTTCAATGCTTTGTCTGACACTGCTGCCGGGGCCTGGATATTCCCGTTATCAGCCGATCATCAAAATGGATACGATGAGTGCCAAGATTGCAAACATTTCAACCATCAGAGCGAGGGTTATGGCACTTCCAAGAGCCTCAGGGCGCTTAGATATCAGTTGGATACCTGCTGCCGCAACCTTGCCTTGATAAATAGCAGAAATCCAGCCTACAATACCTATCGGAAGCCCGGCAGCGAAAAGGTGAAGTCCCTGTTGTATCGTCATTGCAGGATCAATATTTCCGATAATCAGAAAAGCGATAACAAAGCCATAAATGGCCTGAGTGCTGGGGAGAGCTTCCAGCAGCATAACCGATCCAAACTTGGACGGGTCCTCCGACAAAACACCGGCACCTGCCTGCCCCGCCAAACCAACTCCTTTGGATGATCCGATACCTGCAACAAAAAACGCAATAGCGGCTCCCAGTAAAGCTAATAATTGTCCATCAAAAAATTCCAGCATAATTTTCAATCCTCCATTAAATTTAGTTTATTATGGAAAACAGAACCTATCCAGGCTACAGGAGTCTAATTTCCAATATCAGTTTTAACTACTACATATTTTGTATTTGCTCTCAAAGGTTTAAAGGGCTTGCCTCCACCTGTGAAAAACTTTCCAAAGAACTCAAGATACTGAAGCCGGCACGAGTGAACATATGCCCCCAGTGCATTGATTGCAAAGTTAATCGTATGTCCGATTACCAGTATGATTGCTGCTAGCAGGATTTTAATAATAATATTGAAATCAAACATCACACTCATTTGGTTCACAATGGATGCAATAATTCCCGTTGCAAGGCCAAGTGCCAATAACCTGGAATAGGACAATATATCACTCATAAAGCCGACAACACCATACAAACTGGAAAGACCGCCGATTAATTTAGAGAAAATATTTTTCCTGTCTCGGCCTTGTGTAAGCAGCAAAAGTATGGCTCCTGCTACAAACAGGTATTTCCCAACATTTACAAAGGGGACAGCTTTAGCCTTATCAATTTCGGGTACATAAGGCAATAGTACTAAGATAAAACCAGTGTAAAAGATATATACGAATAACACGTCAAATACTGCATCCAAATATTTCTTTTGACGGATTAGATTGGCTGCTTTAAGGCCAAAGCCCGCATACATGTGAATCACTCCGAACAGAAGAGACCAGCTTAGCAACAATTCCGGCTGCTCGATCGGATTGAGCCATGCGCCATATTTAGCTAGAGCTTCTACACCAAACCAGCCGCCAAATAAAAATCCCCAGAAAATCGTAGCAATACCGCAGTATAGAATCAGTTTCATAAATTTGCGCATGCTGTTCTCAAGCTTGAACTGCCGTAGTACAAATCCGGCAAGCAATACCATAATAACACCATATCCGCCATCGGACAGCATTAAGCCGAAAAACATGACAAAAAACGGTGCCATTACCGGATTGGGGTCAATTTCAAGACTGCTTGGAAGGCTATACATATTAGATACCGGTTCTCCAGCCTCAGCGATACCCCTGTTTTCCAGAAGGACAGGGAATTCTTCGTCTTCGGCAGGTTCCACAATTTCGATGCTAACGGTATATTTGGACTCCAGCATTACTTTCGCCTGTTCCGCCAGATTTTCCGGGATCCAACCCTTGATCAAAAACGTCTTTTCCGTCTTTAATACCTTTCCGGCAGCCGATACGCGTCCGAGCTCCATGCAAAGGCCATCATACAGTATCTCCATAGACCTTCTTGCATCTTTCATGCTTTTGATCTGCTCAATGACATTTTCCCGCTGTTTGGAAATACTCGTTATCTCATTCTTAAGCCTTTCAATGTTTTCGGCTGCAGTCCCTTTCAGTCCATGGAAAGAAACCCTATTATAGCCCCGGGATTTCAGAATAGACAAGCATTCCTGCTCCATAGTCTTGTGAAACAGTACATACACATAATACTGGTCTTTATCACTATGAATGCACTCAATAGTCGAATAAGGGGCCTTCTCACCCATTTCATTCACGATCATGTCCCAATCTGCAGCAGCTGGGATAGTCCCCAGCTGAAAAACAGTTTTCTGTGTACAGAGTGTATGCAGCGGCTCCGACAGCCCACTCCACGGAAGAAGTGACAGATAGGTATTATTCAGCCTGTTTTCTTCGGCTTTAAGCTGTACAAGTCGTTCTTCCTGCTCTTTGATGGCTTTGATTTGAGCCCATATCTGTTCTTTCTGCTCAATTGCTTTTGAATATTCTGACTCATTTATTTCACGGCGGCTATGAAAAAGCCCTTTCTTTTCGGGACAGTGTTTGTTAATGCTTTCCAGCGAAGCTCGCACATCTTCCATTTTTCCCTCAATTGCCGAGATATCCTCCTGAACAATTGGATGGTGTGCCAGATCTTCATATTCGCTTTCATTCACCACACTGATTTCAACAGCTCCAAACTCCATCAGGCTGCTGATCAACGCCTTGCGCTGATCCTCCATCCCCAGCAGAGTCAGTTTGCTCATCTTAACGATCACTCTGCTTCACAATCCTTCCCACGATGAAGTTCACTGCAGCATCAAGCTTCTTTCCAGAATGCTCTTTGATTTGCTGGCACTGAGCCAGAATTTTCTCTTCTAATACCTTCATGTCCAGCGCAGCCTTTGCCTCCGAATTAGCTATAATCGCCCTGGCATTTGTTTCAGCCTGCTCCGTTGCTTTTTCAACCATATCTGCAGCGTCCCTTCTAGCCGATGCCGCAATATCCTTCGCCTTCTGACGGGCCTGTGCTTCAATCAGTTCAGCCTGTTCCTCTGCAAGAGTAATTTCCTTTATAACCGCAATCGACATGTTTCCACCCCATTTTTCATTTGCTTCAGACTTTTAAATCTGCTTAAACACTCCTCACCTAGTATACCATGAAAATAAAAGAAATCTACCCGCTTGTTATAATGATTTCATAGATTATTCTTTTATTCGTTACCCTGTATTCCAGAAGATATATTCTAGATTTTTTATCTAAAATCCTCTATATTTCAACAAATTTAACGTTTCGTTTACACAATTCCGGTTATTTCAGGAATCGCTTTCCAATTCCATCAGGACGCTAAATGCTCGATTGCTATTAGCCTATTAGAAAAAGGCAATGCTAGTATTTGTTAGCATTGCCCTTTTCATGGAGCGGGTGATGGGAATCGGACCCACGCAATCAGCTTGGAAGGCTGATGTTCTACCATTGAACTACACCCGCAAGCCTGCAGAAACCAGACAAAGAATGTCAAATACCGGGAATACTGTCAAACCCCTGGTCTCAGATTTCCAGTCCCTAGTCTCTGCTCTTTTGGAGCGGGATACGAGATTCGGACTCGCGACTTTCACCTTGGCAAGGTGACACTCTACCACTGAGTTAATCCCGCAAAGCTCATATGACCTTTCATAAAATAAGTGAAGAAAAGCCATATGAATGGATCAAGCAAAAGTTATTATACAGGCACTCCTGGGCTTTGTCAAGAGGATTTGTGTTTTCCACTGAGGTATTCGTCTATAGCCTTTGCAGCTTTTTTACCGGCTCCCATCGCCAGAATAACCGTAGCTGCACCTGTAACAGCATCACCGCCTGCATATACTCCTTCCCGGCTGGTTGCACAGGTTTCCTCTTCAACGATGATGCCTCCCCACTTCTGTGTCTCAAGTCCGGGAGTTGTTGATTTAATTAATGGGTTTGGTGACTGGCCAATCGCTATGATAACCGTTTCCACGTCCAATACATGTTCAGAACCCTGCTTCGGCACCGGTCTTCTCCTGCCGGATGCATCCGGCTCACCCAGCTCCATCTCAACACATTCCATTCCTTTAACCCAACCATCATCCGTACCGATAATCTTAGTAGGATTATTCAGCAGCTTGAATACAATACCCTCTTCCTTAGCATGGTGTACTTCCTCTATCCTTGCAGGCATCTCATCCTCAGAACGTCTGTAAACAATGTATACGTTCTCTGCACCAAGCCGTTTTGCGCATCTTGCCGCATCCATTGCAACATTTCCACCGCCTACGACCGCTACATTCTCAGTCACTCTGACAGGAGTGTCGGCATCAGGGAACTTGTAGGCTTTCATCAGATTAATTCTGGTTAAAAACTCGTTGGCTGAATAAACGCCATTCAAATTTTCTCCCGGGATTCCCATAAAGCTTGGAAGTCCTGCCCCGCTGCCAATAAAAACAGCCTCGAAGCCTTCCTCCTTCAGTTCATCCAGAGATAATACCTTACCAATAACCATATTCGTCATAATAGTAACACCAAGCTGGCGTACCGTCTCTATTTCCTTCTGTACCAGAGCTTTAGGCAGTCTGAACTCCGGAATGCCGTACATCAGAACGCCTCCCGGAACATGAAAAGCTTCAAAGATGGTGACCTCATAGCCAAGCTTCGCCAGATCTCCCGCACAGGTTAATCCTGCAGGGCCTGAGCCGACAACAGCCACCTTCTTGCCGTTTCTCACAGTGCACTCCGTATGGGTTTCTTTATGTTTCATAAACCAGTCTGCAGCAAATCGTTCCAGTCTTCCTATCCCAACAGGCTCACCTTTTTTGCCTCTGACACAGAGCTGTTCACATTGGGATTCCTGAGGACATACTCTTCCACATATGGCGGGAAGGCTGTTGGTCTCTCTGATTTTTTCACAGGCACCTTCAAAGTCGCCATCACTGATCAATTGTATAAATTCCGGTATCTGAACATTTACAGGGCAGCCTGCTACACACGGCTTGTGCTTGCAATGTAAACATCTCTGCGCTTCCTTTTGCGCCATTTCTTCCGTATATCCCAATGCCACCTCAGAGAAATTTTTGCTTCTCTCTTTGGGGTCCTGTTCCGGCATTTTTACCTTTTCCAATGACATATCAGGCATTTGCGGCACCTCCCAGTCTGCAGATATGGTTTTCATCCGCCTGTTTCTCCTGCCCCTTATACATGGCCTGTCTCCTCATGGCTTCATCAAAATCCACTTCATGGCCGTCGAAGTCAGGTCCGTCAACACAGGCGAATTTTGTTTTTCCGCCTACCGTCACGCGACAGCCGCCACACATGCCGGTGCCGTCAATCATCACAGGATTCATGCTGACAAGTGTTTTTATTCCATACTGTTTTGTCAGAAGCGAGACCATTTTCATCATAATCAGCGGGCCTATTGCAATGACAAGGTCATATTGACTTCCCTCTTCAATCAGCTTCTTAAGGACATCCGTTACAAAACCCTTATTACCGTTGGATCCGTCGTCAGTCGTAACGAAAAGCCGGGTGCTTGCAGCCTTCAATTCCTCTTCCAGCAGGATCAGATCGGCATTTCTGAAACCGGTAATAACGTCAACCTCTGCTCCCAAACTGTGGAGCTTTTTTGCCTGGGGATAAGCAATTGCTGTCCCGAGACCACCGCCTATAACTGCAGCTTTCTTGTAGCCCTCGAGATGGCTTGCAACTCCAAGGGGTCCGGCAAAGTCCGGAATAAAATCACCTTTTTCAAGTGTCCCAAGAACCTTTGTACTTTTGCCTACCTCCTGAAATATGATCGTAACCGTACCCTTTTCTCTGTCATAATCTGCAATGGTCAGCGGTATTCTTTCACCATCGTCATTGACCCTAAGAATAATAAACTGGCCCGGTTCTGCTTTTCGTGCGATATATGGTGCTTCTACCTCCAGCAGCTTTACCACTGGATTTAGCACCTCTTTTCTGGCTATCTTGAACATATAAACCCCCTATACATGAGCAATATAAGCAACATTTTTTTCTTTACATATGATACTGCTTATTATGTTACTTATATGAATATCACTTTTTTGCAACTCAATTCTATATTTTAACTTACCAAAAGTCAAACTGCAACGTTTAATACTTCCACTCACGACAGACCTGATTGCTTTGCTTCACCAACTAAGGTTTATACCGCTGTTTACAACGTCACACCGGTGTTTGTAGAATCTTTCAGGTATATCTGTTATAATACCATCGGTACTATTTCGATCAGTTGTGGAAATAATTTATTACAAGGGTGGAATGATATTTCTGCAAAGAGGAGTGTTTTTGAATGGATCTGAAAACATATAGAAAAGCGTTGGCTTTGTTATATCATGTATTTGATCAGAAAACCAGCACAGAGCCCCGTATTGTGACTCATTCACAAAAGCCGCTCTGCGATGACAGTAAGCCCGTTCTTCAGCCCTTCATGCGCGTTTCACCTGAATCAAAGGGTATTTCTTCTGATTATATTGCCGGTTTTTTAGAAGCCTTGCAGAACGATAATACACTGGACCTTCACAGCATAATGATATTGTGCGACGGAGCAGTCATTGCAGAAGGCAGCTTTGGTGCATACAACAAAAATCTCTGGCATATAACCCATTCCGAGTGCAAAAGTATTACAGCACTCGCCATAGGTATGATGATTGACGAAGGTAAGCTCTGCCTTGACGACAGGATCACAAAAATATTCGAGAAGCGTGCTTCCGTGATATCTCAGATTACTCATAAAAACCTGACCGTTCGCCATCTTCTCACAATGACCAGCGGAATTCAGTTTAATGAAGCAGGTGCTGTTACTGAGGATGACTGGGTAAAATGTTTTTTTGAATCCAGCATTCGAAGCGAACCGGGCAAGCAATTTAGTTATAATAGTATGAATACATATATACTATCTGCTATCATCAAACAGATAAGTGGTCAAGGGCTGATGGAGTATCTGCGCAAACGCCTTTGGGAGCCGCTGGGCATTACGGAGATATTTTGGGAATGCTGTCCTAAGGGGATTGAAAAGGGCGGATGGGGACTTTATATACGTCCGGAAGATATCGCAAAAATCGGCCAGCTCGTCATGCAAAAAGGAAAATGGAACGACAGGCAGCTTGTCTCTGAAGGCTGGATTACACAAGCTACTGCAACAAGAATAACGACTCCTGCAAGTATGGGAGATTATAATTATGGCTATCAGATATGGACCGGCCGGGAACAAAACTCCTTCCTTTTTAATGGAATGTTCGGTCAAAACCTCCTGGGATATCCGGATACCGGTTTATTAATTGTCAGCAATGCAGGAAATAATGAACTTTTTCAGCAAAGTAGTTTTTTCAACATTGTAGATAAATTTTTCCACAGTGATTTTCGTTCAAGGGACCCTCTGCCGGATAATCATGCAGCTTATAAACGGCTTCAGATGATTCAAAACAACCTTGGCAGAATCTCTCCTCCAAAAAAAGCGAATTGGCTGTCCAACCTTTTCGATGGAGGAAATAAAAAGGTCATAACGGAGTTATGTACCCTTTTCGATGGTAAAACATATATTGCTGATGAAGCTGTCTCAGCTACAGTCGGACTTCTGCCGGTATTGGCGCAAGTAATACAGAATAACTATACGAAGGGTCTGAAAAGTATCGGCTTTGAATGGAAGAACGGAGTCTTCTACCTGCTTGTGGAGGAAGCCGACAATTGTTTCAGGCTTCCGGTGGGATTTGAAACGCCCGAATATGCCGATCTTACCTTCCACGGCGAACCTTATAAAGTTGGTATCTCCGGGAAATTTACCACAGATGAGGACGATATCACTGTTCTCAAGGTCCGGATTTCTTTTTTGGAAATAGCCAATACACGTTTTCTGAAAATTTTCTTCTACCAGGATAAAATTATCACCAAGTGGTCAGAATCCCCCGGAAAGGAATATATAACAGAAGCACTGGCAGCCTTAATGAGTGAGGTTAAATCCCACCCTGTTGTTGACACGCTGGTTTCAAAAGCAGACAATGACTTTGTCCTCTATAAAATCAGTAAAACGCTGGAACCGAAAGTCACTGCCAAACTCAAGCAAAACTAATTTCATTGAAGCAAAAGCATCTCTTATAACGCTTCAGTTCAAAATGAAATTTTTCGATAGTGGAAAAATTCCAATTGTATTTGGTAGCCATTTAATTGTACTTGACCTCCCTCCAATATATGCTATAATATGTTTGACAAAAAAGTAACAATTGGAGGCATCTATGAGGATCATACAGAAATTTAAAACAAAAAAGCCGGTTATTTCATTTGAATTATTTCCGCCGAAACAGGATGTTCCGCTGGAAGCCATTTATGAGCAGCTGGATAAATTTGCAGCACTCAAGCCGGATTATATAAGCGTTACTTACGGAGCGGGCGGCAGTCAGAAGGGGCGCACTCTTGAAATTGCTACAAGGGTCAAAAACATGTATCAAATTGAGAGTATGGCTCATTTCACCTGCGTGGGACATACCAGTGAAGAAATTGATCAGATGCTTCTTAACATGCATGAATTGGGTCTTGAGAACATCCTCGCATTAAGGGGAGATGCTCCGGTAAACCAACCGGATTTTGATTTCAGTAAAAACGTTTTCAGCTATGCTTATGAATTGATAAACCGCATCAGAAAGGTTAATAATTTTTGTATTGCAGCTGCGGCGTATGTAGAGGGCCATGTGGATGCAAAAAGGCTGAGTGAAGATTTAGCCCATGTGAAAGAGAAAGTTGAGGTCGGAGCCGATTTTCTTGTCACTCAGCTATTCTTTGATAACAGGCTGTTTTATGATTTCATTGAAAAAGCACGTGCAGCAGGCATTCACTGTCCTATCACAGCAGGTGTTATGCCAATATTCAAGTCAGAGCAGATCAAATCGATTACTGCAAAAAGCGGTTGTTCCATCCCTGCCAAACTGGTATTAATGATGGATAAATACCAGGATAATCCTGAGGACCTAAAGAAAGCCGGAATTGAGTATGCCGCACAGCAAATAAGAGACCTTATCGATAATGGTGCAGACGGGATACATCTCTATACAATGAACAGACCCAACTCCACAGCCGAAATCATGAAAGGGGCAGGCTATATATAAATGCAAACGGGTTCAGGAAAGAATAATTAAGTGGTTTCCTCTTCTATAGGCTTTACCGCTTCATCAAAAAGTAACTCAAATGTCATGGTGTCATTACCATCTGCCTGTGTAATGGCATCCATGATTTCATTTTCTGTCAATATTTTATGAATCTGCAAATGCTCATCCAGTACGTAGATTAGATGAAACCGGTCAAAGTCCATGCTTTTAATTGCTTCACTTACCAGCGTACTTTTTAGGACAACAAGGTCTCGTGCAGGATATATTCCCTTTTTCAAGAGCTTTGAGCGTCGATATATCATTTGTCTGATATTCATAAAAGCATTCTCCATTCTTCCCGTCCTTAATAATACGATAAAATATAGTCCAATGATTGCGAGACTGAAATTAAATGCAGATAAATACAGCAGATAAAATCCAGCTGCAAGTACTGTCACTGAAAAAATGAAAGCCACTCTGCGCAGCAGCTTACCTGCAGCCAGCAGTCCCATACTGCCTGCAAGAATCTCCAGCATGATTCTTCCTCCGTCAAGCGGAAATACGGGCATCAGGTTAAACAGCGCCAGCAGCAGGTTTGTCAATGATATCAACTTAAACTCTTCATTGAAAGCCGGAAATTCAACTGATGCTAATAATCCTATTCCAAAAATCAGCAAATTTGCAGCCGGACCGGCAAAATATAGTATGATGGAGCCTGCTCTGGAGCACTTCCTGTCATTGAGCGATGCCGTAAACCCGAGGGGCGTAAACCGTAAGCAATCAAGCCGGCATCCGAACAGGTTTGCTGCTGCAATATGGCCTATTTCATGCAATAATATAGATATGAAAGCTGCCAAGTACTCTCGAAAGCAACCGGTCACCAGTATCAGCGGCGGCACAAAAATGACCCATAGACTCACATGTATCTCTGTTCCCCGTATTTTCGTCCTCACCCGGCAGGTACACTGATGTACTCAAGCGGATCTGCAGTATTTCCGTCTTTCCATATCTCAAAATGTAAATGAAGACCGGCTGATGAGGCTTTACTGTCTAAATTGGCAATTACATCCCCCTGTTTTACCTTATTGCCCTTTTGAGCTATCAGCGTGGAACAATTTGCATAGATCGTCTCAATACCATCTGCGTGACTTAGCTTTAAAAAATTTCCATATGCCGGCGTTGATCCTGCATCGATTACTTCTCCATCCAGCACTGCAACAATATTACTGACTGTTTCTACGCTGATATCAATCCCATGGTGTATCCTGCCGGTTTCTGCAGCTGCATCAATCCTTTCACCGTATAATGAACTCAAAGTCCCATGAACAGGAAGTATCATATTTTGCAGATGGATGGCTTCGTTTTCACTGCTTATACCAAGAACAGAGGTTTCATAAGTGCTGTCCGCATCATCAATCGTAGCAATCTGAGGAGCCGCGATTGTAGCTGGAGTTGTAGTAGAAGCTGGAGTTGTACTTGAAGCTGGAGCTGTACTTGAAGTTGGAGTTGTGCTTGAAGTTGAAGTACCGGTCAAGTCCGATGCATCGTCTGAACCAGACTTATCTGCTGTTACAGGTATAATGCTGCTTCTAATGTCAGTAACATATTTCTCTATGGTCGAAAAAACGTTTTCTAACTCTACATGGTAGCTCAGTACATATTTCACTTTTTCCGTTGCAAAATTAGTAATTGAAATGTTGATGTTTTTAATAATGATGACCATGATCAGTAATATCAAACAAATAATTAACTGACGGACCATGATCTGCTTCAGGCCACTGCTGCCTGTTTGAGGCGACCTCCTGCGGCGTCTGGGAGCAACAGGGTGTCTTGCATAATTTTTCCTCGCCATGGAGTTCTCCATATCATCTCATCTCCTGTACCTCTTAATAACAATGAAACCCTTTTGTAAATTATATTGATGAGATGATATATTTATGTATACAAGAGCAACAAAAAAACGGTGTGTATACACCGTTTCTTCACCTGCCGATTAATTCCCGCCATGAAAGATCTCCTCTTTCCAGGCCCTTTATAAGCATTTCTGCCGTTGCAATATTCGTTGCAAACGGGATATTGTTCAAATCACAAAGTCTAAGCAACGAGTTCATGTCCGGTTCATATTCCCTGGGAGTCACCGGATCCCTTAAGAAGATGACAAGATCCATTTCATTAAGAGATACCCTTGCAGCAAGCTGCTGCGTACCGCCCAGCATTCCGGAGGAGAATAAATAAACCGGAAGACCTGTACCTTCTTTTATAAAAGAGCCTGTCGTTCCTGTAGCAAACAAAGAATGCTGCTGCAGAATACCTTTATAGGCAATACACAGGTCCACAATCAATTCCTTCTTTTTATCATGTGCTATCAGTGCAATATTCATATTCCTTGCTTTACCTTATTTCCCACTGCTTTTTATATTTCTGATGGGGATACTTGCATATAATGCCGGCACTATATGCTCTCCGTCATCGCTTTTCGTCTTTGTGAGCTGTATATCCAGTGCGCTTTCATCAATATCCATATAATTTGTAATAACCTTAATGATTTCACTTTTCAGCATTTCCAGGAACTGTGGCGAGACATTCGCCCGGTCATGGATCAAAACCAGCTTCAATCTCTCTTTTGCCACGTCCTTGGATTGCTTCGGCTTGCCAAAAATTTTACTGAAATCGAGCAGCATTTAACTTCCTCCCTCTCAGTTCGCCTTCAGGCCAAATAGTTTTTTCAACTTTAGTACAAATCCCTGGTTTTCATCCAGATCCAAAAACGGAACTTCTTCACCCATAATCCTTCTTACGATATTTCTATAGGCTTGTCCTGCCAATGATTTTTCATCATTGATCGCAGGTTCTCCCCTGTTTGTCGATATAACGATCTTCTCATCATCAGGGACAACACCGATCAGTCCGATTGCCAATATATCAATAATATCATCAATGGACATCATATCTCCACGCTTCACCATGTCCATCCGAAGCCTGTTAATTAGCAGCTTGGGGTTTCTGACCTCATTTGCTTCCAGAAGGCCGATAATTCTGTCGGCATCTCTGACGGCCGACACTTCCGGAGTAGTCACAACTACAGCCCTGTCCGCACCGGCTATCGCATTTTTAAAGCCTTGTTCAATACCCGCGGGGCAATCCACCAGTATGTAGTCAAATTCTTCCTTCAACTCCTGGCACAGCTTCATCATTTGCTGCGGATTCACTGCTGATTTATCTCTTGTCTGGGCAGCAGGTAAAAGGTATAAGCCTTCGTAACGCTTGTCTTTGATCAATGCCTGCTTGACCCGGCAAAAGCCCTCTACTACATCAACAAGGTCATATACAATCCTATTTTCCAGACCCATGACCACATCAAGGTTCCTAAGACCGATATCTGTGTCAACAAGGACAACCTTTTGTCCTGCTAGTGCCAATCCTGTACCTAGATTCGCAGTAGTTGTCGTTTTGCCGACACCGCCTTTTCCCGATGTTATAACTATGACTTCACCCATCCGAATACCTCCCGTATGACCTTAGAATGTAGGCCTTATGTAAAATATATAGCTATTCCAGGCATTTGTCAATTAAGGCTTTCACTTTACCAGATGCTTCACTTATATTGCGGAAGAAATCTTTCTATATATACAAGATCATCTTTCACGAAAGCTATTTCCGGCACAAGTGACGACCTGCTTTCCTGTTGATCCGGCGGTCTTGTGATGACATCGGCAATACGCAGCTGCGTAGGCTGCAGGCATAAAGCTGCAACAATCGCTTCCTTATTTCCGTCTGCTCCTGCATGTACCATTCCGCGCAGGGATCCCATAACGATTACGTTTCCGGTTGCCAACACTTCCCCTCCGGGATTTACATCACCGATGATAACCACATTTCCTTCAAAGCTGATAAGCTTACCGGATCGGACTGTACCCTTAAAAAACTTTGTGACACCTTCTTCAAGGCCTTTAAAATAAACCATCTTCATTTTTGGTTTCTCAATGCTTTTTTCAATCTCGGACTGTACTGCATGCGTTGCGGTAGTATCTTCCTCAAAGCTTTTTATTTCTGCATTTGTCTTTTTTGACAAAAGCCCGGCTATTACTTGTTCCTGCTCAGCAGTCAGCTTTTTTCCGCGGTATTTCACTGCTATACTTGCACCTTTAAAAAATCTTCCGGAAGACTCCAGCTTCTTTTCAACGTGTTCATACACTGTTTCAAAGTCGTCTTCTTCCCGCATAATCAGTATCAGGCCGTTTACCGTTGCCTTAAAACTTATGATGCTTTCTTCCATCGACCAGACCCCCTATATGAAAGATGCCGGGCATCGTTAAAAATAACCTCCGAAGCGGAAGAAATTTTTATCCGAGCCTTACACAAACAATTATTACATTAATTGCTCAAATAGACAAGTAAAATATATCGCAAAAAGTCGTTTATTGATTAAATAAGGGTTCTTCTGACTTTAGCACAGAACTGTCAGAATTCGCCTTTTTAAGGCCAAAATACTCATCGATGATATCTCGTGCAATCGGTGCAACATTGGAGCCCCAAGCACCTCTTTCCACTGTTACCGCAATTGCGATCTGCGGGTTGTCTGCCGGAGCATAGCAAACGAACAATGCATTCGGAGAGCGGGTTGCTTCCCTTGAAGTCTGAGCTGTTCCAGTTTTACCGGCAACTTCAAAAGGCAGTCCGATAAATGATTTGTAAGCTGTACCGTCGATAGATTGTGCAACAGCTACCATTCCTTCCTTTACTGCATCAATAGTAGACTGCTGAACCGGTATTTTCGTATAGGAAGGCTCTGCCTCATTCACCAACGAACCGTCATACTTCACGACCTTCTTTATAACATGGGGCTTATATAGTTTACCGCCATTTGCAATAGCACTGATATAGTTCGCCATCTGCAGCGGAGTAAAAGCATTGTCAAACTGTCCGATTGATACCTGCGCCGTGTCAGCCGGTCTCCAGATATCGTTTCTGAGGCGCTTTTTAAGCTCCATTGAAGACATAGTTCCTGCTGCTTCACTTGGCAGATCAATCCCTGTTTTTTTTCCCAGCCCGAAATGGTCAGCCCATACGCCAATGGTATCAATAGTCGTTTTAAAACCAAGCTCATAAAAATAGATGTTGCATGAAGTCTCCAGCGCACTTTTTAAATTCAGCCAGCCGTGGCCATACGTCGGTTTTTCAAGGCAATACAGGTCTCTTCCTCCAATGTTGGTATGACCGCTATCATAAATTTTACTGTTTGCCGGTGTAATGATCCCCTTCTCAAGGCCGGCAATAGCGGTAAGGGGCTTGAAGGTTGAACCCGGAGCATAGGTCTCCTGAATGGTTCTATTCAATTGTGGTTTTTTCTCATCATTATTCAAGTCAATAATTGCCTGCTGTGCTATTTTGTCCTCCGAACCCGCAAGAAAAACCTGAGGGTCGAAGCCGGGATAACTTGCCATCGCTAGTACTTCACCAGTATTAACACCCAGAACAACTACTGAGCCTGCATCTGCATCGCCGAAGTTTGCATTTTCTTTTTTGTTTCTGATAAAATCTATATTACGTGCCAGTGATTCCATTGCAACCTTCTGGAGGTTTTTATCTATAGTCAATGTCACATCACTGCCAGGAAGTGCCGCAACCGTTTCCTTCTGCTGAATCAGCCTGCCTCCGGTATCCACTTCAATACTTTTCTTCCCGTCTCTGCCTCTGAGATACCGTTCAGCTGTCTTTTCCACACCGGCTTTACCTATCAGATCATTATTCTCATAGCCTTCATCCTTCAGATTGTCATACTGACTCGAAGATATAGCTCCGATATAGCCAAGCACATGTGCCGAATCTGATGCATCGACATACTCTCTGACCGGTTCGGAGGACGTAATAATGCCGGGAAATTCATGATGCCTCTCCTCAATTTCAGATATGGCATCCATCTTCACGTCAGTTGCCAAAGTAACCGTTCCACCTTTGGAAAAATTCCAGTTATCAATGAGAATTTCATATCGCAGCAGCATAATTTTATAGGCCTGCTCGTCCGTATAGGACTTGTCAATTTTGAACTTAACATCTCTTAGCCAGGTGAAAAGCTCGCGAGCTGTTTGCTTAACATCCTCCGGCTTCATATCAAGCCTGTCTTTATTCTTTTGCCATTTTTCAATTTCTTCGAGAGATTTATTGTTAAACGTTATCGGATTAAATGTCAGATATTTAGAGAAGCTATCCACATGACTGACATTATTTTTTTCCAGTACATGAGTAAGCTTAAGCAGCATCTCATTTAATTCAGATGTATTAATACCAGTCTTGACAATATGTATCGCGAATCCCTGTTTATTTACTGCTATGGGTGATCCGTTCCTGTCAAAGATCTTGCCTCTGGGTGCTTCAATCGGAATTTCCTTTAAAACGCTTCTCTCGGAATAAGCACTATACTTTGCGCCATCAACGACCTGCAGATTAAATAGACGAAAAACAATAATAAGACCAAATATAATGAAAC
>JAEZLF010000232.1 GCA_023435925.1 Bacillota bacterium | reverse complement strand
ATAAAAGATGTGTAAAGCCCTACTGTGGCATTTTCCATATCGGACACAATCTTCCAGACAAGATTGGAATGACTCTCCGTTGCCATTTCGTTATATAGCTTTGTCAAATGTACGTTATTTCGGGAATGATATTGTATGGCTTTGATAATTCTCTTGATTCTGCTTTCCAGGTCTTCATCGCTTTCCATGATTTCCTGCAGAACCTTTTTTAACGTTTCAACCCCGAAATGGATAATTGTCAAAAACAAATCTTCTTTATTATCAAAGTACTTGTATAAAGAACCGACGCTGATGCCAGCCTCCTGAGCAATTTTATTGATATTGGCGCTATTAAAGCCTCGTTCTGAAAACTCCATGATGGCAGCATCCAGTATTCTCTGTTTTTTCTCATTTGATATTTTTTTGAACGTATCTTTAAAATAATCGGATTTCATTTGCTACCCTCCAGTGAGTGAATGTTCACTCATATAATATCATACTGTAAAATTTTTTCAATCTGTTTTTGTATTTGTTGACTTTTTCTACCTGCGTGCTATACTGAAATAGTGAGTGAGCATTCATTCACTATTTCAAAATATCATCGTTGCCATAATAAAGCTGTTGTTCTAAACCAGATTATTATGCTGATCGGAGGGTTTTATGGATACCAGATTTGCCATCTCAGAATACCCTGATGCCGCAGCCATTGTAAAACAATTGGATGAACTCATTCAAAAGCCCATTTATACCATTCGTCCGAATGCCTTAAAAGCCTATGAAGACGACTACTATGCAAAAAAATGCAGTAAATCCAAAGAAATGATCGATGAGGCCAAGGAAATCATTCCCGGAGGTGTTCAACATAACCTTGCCTTTAACTATCCCTTCCCCCTCGTCTTTACAAAGGCTGAAGGAGCCTATCTTTACGATATCGACGGCAATCGCTATTATGATTTTCTCCAGGCCGGCGGTCCAACCGTTCTGGGGAGCAATCCCATCGAGGTTCGCAGCAAGGTCATAGAATTACTCAATGATTGCGGCCCTTCCACAGGACTCTTCCACGAATTTGAATATAAGCTGGCCAAGAAAATTTCTGATAACTTCAAAACCGTTGAGATGTTCAGAATGCTGGGCTCCGGAACAGAAGCCTGTATGGCTGCCATCCGGGTTGCGCGTCTTGCAACGAAGAAGAAAAATATATTAAAAATGGGCGGAGCCTATCACGGTTGGAGCGATCAGCTGGCATACGGTATTCGTATACCCGGATCGAAGTGGACACAATCCCATGGTGTTCCTCATTTTTGTTTCAGAAATACACAGGAATTCTTCCCCAATGATCTTCATGATCTGGAACGGAAATTGCGTTTCAACACGCTGAGAGGCGGTACGGCCGCTGTCATGATCGAGCCGGTTGGTCCGGAAAGCGGAACCAGACCTCTTGACAAGGATTTCAATAAAGGAGTCGAGGCCCTCTGCCGCAAATATGGTGCACTTCTGATATTTGATGAAGTCGTTACCGCATTCAGAATCGGAATGGCAGGAGCCCAAGGATACTTTGGCGTTTCTCCGGATCTGACGGTGTTCGGAAAGGTTGTCGCCGGCGGATATCCCGGTGCAGGTGGTCTTGGTGGAAAGAAAGAGTATATGAAATACCTCGCAGCCGGACTTCAGCACGGCGGTAAACATAAAAAGGCATTGATCGGCGGTACCATGGCAGCAAATCCATTAAGCTGTGTTGCCGGCTATTATACTCTTTGTGAGATTGAGAGCACGAATGCTGCACAAAAAGCCGGGCAGATGGCCGACAGGCTTGTAAAAGGATTACAGCAGCTGATTCAAAAGCATAATCTTCCCTTTGTTGCATTCAATCAGGGTTCGATTTGCCATCTTGAAACGGTGGGAACCATGCATTATTCCATCAACTGGTCAAAGCCATGGCAAATCCCGGGTGTAATGAAAGCTACATCGGAGCGGAAAAAGGAAATGGAGCACATGGGTGCAGCTTATATGGCTGAGGGAATTGTTACGCTTGCCGGAAGCAGACTATATACCAGTGCCGCCTATACCGAGGATATGATCGATGACGTACTTGTGAGGTTCGATAAGATCTTTGCAAATGTCGCTGTCAAGGAATCATAAGAGCTACGAAGGACTTATGAAGGATTAATGTAGGATTAATGAAGAGCTTAGCAAGGGATTATGATAGGCTTATGATAGGCTTATGATAGGCTTATGATGCTTCATGAAGGAATCATAATGAGGCAGTTAAAATTAGTGTGATTGAGAGGTGTTGATATGACGCTTCAGGAAGCGAAGGAAACCGTTGTTTTAGCAGGGAAAATGCTTGTAGAATCAGGCCTGATCGCACGGACATGGGGAAATGTCAGCTGTCGTATCAGTGAGAGTCAGTTTGTCATTACCCCCAGTGGCAGGGACTATCTGTCACTTACTCCTGAAGAAATTGTTGCAGTCGCTGTTTCCGACTGCAGCTACAGCGGAAATATCAAGCCTTCCTCTGAAAAGGGTGTACATGCAGAAGTGTATAAGCTCCATCCGAATGTTCACTTTGTTATACATACCCATCAGGATCAAGCCTCTGCCATTGGTGCATCTGCATTGCAATCCATCAAGGTTTCTGACAAATACCCTTCTCTTCATGGCGAAGTACTCTGTGCAGCCTATGCCCTGCCCGGTACGAAGAAGCTGCGGCGCAATGTAGCAGAAGCGCTGGCCCGTTCCAAGGGAAATGCCGTGATTATGAAAAATCATGGAGTGGTCTGTTTTGGCGCCAACTATGACGAGACCTTCAAAACGGCTCATGAGCTTGAAGATGCCTGCAAAGACTTCATTCATGAGCAATCAAAGAAGATCAGCACCACCCCTTCAACCGATACCGCTCAGATAGACAGTTCTGTCCCCTCTAAACCGACCGAAGCAGCACGAGCACTAAAACAGGGCAGCCATTGTGAAACAATGAAAAATAACAATACACAGCTTCACTGGGAAAGCAGCAGAAAGGATAAAGGCTTCAGGCTGGATACACAAGACATGTCCTTTGACATTGCACTGGATCATCCACTACAGAATAATTCTTTTCCAGCAAGTTCTGCGGCTTACATGGAAGCGGAAATACATTCTGAGATTTACAAAAGCAATCCCGCTATACATCACATCATTCACAGCAACACTCCCGGTATTTCCGTAATATCCTGTATCGGTATACCCAAGCTTCTTCCGCTGCTGGACGATTTTGCGCAAATTGCCGGAACTTCTGTTAAAATCGTTGAAAGAAACCCTTCCAAACTGTCATCCGCATTGAAAAACGCATCTGCTGTGTTCATAAAGGATAATGGAGCCTTGTGCTGCGGTGTTTCAAAGAGCGATGCACAGGCTGTTTCCATGGTAGTGGAAAAGAACTGTAATGCGTATATTACTTCATCTCTTTTTGGTAAGGTTAAACCGATAAACCACCTGGAATGCCAATTGATGCGATTCGTCTATTTAAAAAAGTACTCGAAACAGGTAAATAAAAAATAAGGGAGTGTTACAGATGTTAAAGGAAAATGGTCTATCTCCTTACCGTTGGCTCATCCTTCTGGCAATCGTCCCCATCATCATTTCAACAGAAATGATGTGGCTGTCTCTGGCACCCATATCCAGCATGGCTGAGGGCTTTTATGGGGTAAGCAGCATGAGTATATCACTTTTCTCCATGAGCTATATGATCATGTACATCATTTTTTCTCTTCCGGCTTCCTGGATCGTGGATAAATTCGGCTACCGGTATTCTCTGATAATCGGAGCTTCGATCACCGCCATATTTGGCGTATTGCGGGCAATTTTCGCAGACCATTTCATCGTTGTACTGATTACACAGTTTACCATTGCCATCGGTCAGCCATTTCTCCTGAATATCTCTACAAAGGTTCCGGCCAACTGGTTTCCCGTCTCTGAACGTTCCACGGCTGCCGGTATTCTGACAATGGCTCAATACCTCGGGTTTGCGGTTCCCATGCTGGCAGCTCCTATCATTGCTGAAAGCTCCGGTATTCCTCAAACCTTCATGGTATTTGCCATCATTGCTGTTGTTTCTGCATTGCTGGCAATTCTATTCACCAAAGAAAAACCAGCCACTCCTCCGCCGGGCCCTGTCGCCCAAAGAGAGGATTTCAGCCTGTTATTTGTTAAAAAGTTATTACAAAAAAAGGACTTTTTGCTTGTGCTTTTTATCTGTTTTATTTCCATGGGCATATTCAACGCACTGCTGACACTGATTGAGGCTATTTTGCTTCCCAGAGGAATCACCTCGGCTCAGGCCGGTATCGTCGGCGCCGTTTTTGTTGTAGCGGGAATCATCGGAGCCGTTGTACTGCCAATTATTTCTGATAATACCCATATTCGGGCACCCTTCTTTATCGGAACTATTTCCTTATTGATACCCTTATATTTAGGCCTGACATTTGTGGAGAATTTCATCCTTCTTGCCATTATAGCCGGTATTGCAGGCTTCTCCATCATGGGCGTCGCTCCGATTCTGTTCCAGCATGGCGCAGAAGTAGCTTACCCCATTCAGGAAGGCACCTCCCTTGGTGTGATTCTTCTGATGGGCCAGGTATCCGGAGCCCTGTTCGTTTATCTTTTTGAAATACTGCAAGGCGCAACCGGCTCTGTTATATTGCCAATGCTTCTGACTGTTGTATTGACTGCCGCAGAATTACCGGCAACACTGCGAATAAAGGAATCAAGCCTAAATACACAAAAAAGCGGAGTCAGCCATCAGGCATAGATTTTCTTCTCAATACAAAGCCGGGCTCGCTCACTTGTCTTGCCGTCAGTCTTCAGCGCAGCCTCCATAAACTCCGGGTGATCCCTCAGGAAGTTCCTCATGGATTCCCTGGGGTTTGACATGTAACCCATGAGCATATCATACTGGCCTTTTCCAATGAGTCCCAGTTCCATTGCGCTGTCAAAAAACTCCTGATCAATGGACACCATTGCAAAGGAGCATATGTTGTTTTTCTCCAACAGCTCGCCGCCACCCTGAAGGCGATCCACAACAACCACACTGCAGATTAGTTGACCGCATATGTTTTTAATAGCGGGAATCCATGCCCGCTCATAGCTGGAGGCTTCCGTTATCAGGTCGGCAATATGCAGCACTCCTGCCCCATTGATGGTTTCGGCCTCAAAGGTTTCACCATTTTCCGTAATAACAGCGGACAAGTCCTTATATATGGTGATATGGGGTTTACCGAGCTGTTGTGCAATCAGTAGCGAAAAGAACCAGTCCCTGCGCTCGCCGCCGGAAATGTAGTCGATCTTCTCCAACTTGATGTTGTCCCTCACAAACTGTACCATGCTGTCGATCAATCCCTTGTAAATAGCATCTTGTGCATAGTTAGCTTCCAGTAAGGGTAAAAGCTTATTCGGACAGGTAAGCATATCCGACTTTACATCATCAATCACTTCAAGCAGTTCGAGTGCTTTCTTTTCACTTCCGTAGAGGAAATGCGTATTTATGTAATACGGTCCAATCGTCCCCGAGGTATACCAAAAGGGCTTGTCTTCCGGGCAAACCCTGACCGCACCTGTTTCAAACAACCAATTTACCAGCTTTTTGTCTGACATGTTTCATTCCTCCTGTTATTCCCCGCCGGGCTTTCAAAAAATTCTACTTGTTTCGTGTATTCAGAACTTTATGCCTCTTTCGTTTGTTCAGCTTGTTACGGTTTCCTCAGTCTTTTCCGCGATTCTCCTTATTTCTGCTGCTTTCTCTCTCCCTGACCTTCTTCATGTAATCCTCCCACCAATCCTGATTGGTGACAGTTCCAAGGTCGCTTCCAAGATGAGTAGCATCGCCTTCGGTAACTGTTGTAAAAAGTTCATTCTCATAATCCATGATGGT
>JAEZLF010000183.1 GCA_023435925.1 Bacillota bacterium | reverse complement strand
CATGAGTGTAATGATTCTTCAAATCCTGTTGAGTAAAAAAGGAGAGTTTGTATATGAGGCACAAAAGAAAAAAACATTTTAAAAGAATCCGTCGCAATAAGGTGCGCAAAATATTTCTTCTTGCTGTGGTAATGCCATCCCTACTGGTTCTTCTGGGATATCTGGTAGCTTCTGTTATCATCTTACCTGCGATGTCAGGCTAATTTGTTTAATTTGCATAAAAATCAAACAGGCCGGCCTTTTAATGTCGTACATTAATGATATTACATCACTTGCAATAAAATAGTATAATGATAATCATAGTAGAAAAAAGTTTTCCTCCTTTTTAATATATCGAAAAAGTCGGCTTTGTCGAGGGCCGGCTTTTTGATTTTCATTTTTATTTCATTCCACACAAATTAACTCTTGTATGCTTTCGAATCTGTTTTGCTTGATGCGCGGCACTTTCATAATATCTTCAATTTTGTTGAACGGACCGTTCTTTTCCCTGAAAGAGATAATATCCCTTGCCGTTGCTTCACCAACGCCCGGAAGTGTATCCAGTTCGGCAGAATCGGCGGTATTGATATTTATTTTAGCATTTCCGGAATTTTCACTGTTTTTCACACTGTCGCTGTTATTGCTTACTATTTCAACACTACTGCCGCTATCTTTTATTAATGCAGCACCCTCCCCAAGGCCATAATTGTCATTATTACTACCGATCGCACTATTGATTAGAGCATTCCTGTTACTTGCGGCGTTTTTTGTTCCTGCAGTGCCGGTTGCTCCGCTTTTACCGGACGAAGAACTGCTTTTTTCGGTTTCTACTCCGGATACCTGCTTCTGCTCTAACTCACTTTTTGATTTTATATAAAGCATCGTGTTTTCATTCAGCTCATAAACCATATTGATACTACCTGCCTCCGCCTCCTCAGTCAACCCGCCGGCCAGCTTTACGGCATCATCGATCATCTGTCCCTTTTCCAGTGTAACAATACCAGGCTTTTTCACACATCCGACTACATATACCTTGATCTCCTCTTTTACCGTGACGGCCTGCCCCGTAGTCCGGGTTACCTCCATATCATTCTGTAATGCCCCGTTTGATGTGATAACTGTAGTGACTTCAGTTTTCACACCCTCAGCTCCGGCTTCAATAATGATATCACTGGTATCTCTAAAGAAAATATATCCGACTAGACAGCCGACTAAAATGAGAATTGAGACCCCAGCCACAACAACACCTGTTTTCATTTCTATTTGTTTACCCAGTACATGGATCGTCACGGTGTCACCTCCTATTATCTGTATATTTCTCCTTTACTGGGTTATTTTCCTCTTTTTTCTATTTACTTTTTAATAATTTTTAACTTATTTAAAGGTTTATCTGTTATAATTTATTTAATATACGATTTTCCATCAAACCATTTTAATTTACCGGAGGTACTCATGAAAAGGCTGCTGACTTTGACAATAGTACTGATTGTATTATTGGTGAATACCAGCACTGTATTTGCACAAGCGCCTCAGCTTGATGCCGGAGCATACATCTTAGTTGATCTGAAAACCGGTGAGGTGCTGTGTGAAAAAAATTCACAGATAGCACTTTACCCTGCTAGTACAACAAAAATTATGACCGCCATTCTTGCACTGGAAATGGGTGATCTCGACCAGGTAATGACTGCCAGCCAGTCTGCTATAGACGATATTGGCCCCAATGGCAGTAATATCGGCATTATTGCCGGTGAAAAAATATGTCTGGAAAACTTGCTTCAGGCACTACTGATTAGTTCTGCCAATGAAACAGCGAATATTATAGCCGAGCATATCAGTCCAAGCCGTGAGGAATTCATTTCTCTGATGAACCGGCGCGCCAAAGAGCTCGGCGCCACTAACACTCACTTTGTCAACGCCTGTGGCATACACGATGAAGCACATTACACTACCGCTTCAGACCTTGCAATAATAGCCAAATACGCAATGACAATCCCCAAGTTCAGAGAAATCGTAAGTACCGCAACTTATCAGATGCCCACTACCAACAAGCACCCGGAATGGCCTGTTCTTTCAAATACGAATAAACTGATGATATCGGATCGGAACGATCTTTATGTGATTAATGGGGTGAAAACCGGTTTTACAGGTCCTGCAGGCTACAATCTAGTTTCATCCGCTACAGGCAGTAACGGAATGGAGCTGCTGGCCGTTGTGATGTCTGTTAAAAACGAAAAAGCCTCGGAAAATGTCAGGACCTATTCCAAAGAGCTGCTGGACTATGGCTTCAATAATTTCAAGCAAAAGACGCTGGTTGAAAAGAATGGCGTTTATAGAAACGTCAGGGTCGAAGACGCTATTGATACCTTCGGACTCGATCTTATCACTTCCGACAGCCTGATTTGTACCCTTCCGAAGGATGACTCACTTCAGAAAATAAAAGAGATTCCCCACATCAACGATACAATATCCGCACCTGTAAATAAAGGTGATATTATTGGGTATGTTGAGTATTTCAAAGATGATGTTTCCATCGGAAAGGTTGATTTAATAGCCGCCAGAGATATCGCTCTCAAACCGAAGCCGGTAACGATGTCTACCCGTATCAAAGAAGCCTTTGACAGTCTCTATGTAAAAATTTCTCTGGGTATAGCCGGTTTCCTGATATTTTTCATAATCCTCAGAAAAACACTACAGCGTATATCGCGGAGAGTTCATGCCCGAAGGTAGTTATCACCTCCCAACCTGTATGATTTGACAGAACCCGCAACTATCAGTAAAATGGTATGAGATAGTTGTTTTCGCCCTGCCTGTTTATGATGCTGTTAGCAGGCTAGATTAAGCAAATAATTATATAACGTATGTACACTGGATAAAAGGATTGGTAGCATAGATGCCGGACAAAAAAGCAAGGATAAAGGATGCAGTTAGCAGAAGAAAAACATTTGCCATTATCTCTCATCCCGATGCAGGTAAAACTACATTGACCGAAAAACTGCTGCTGTATGGGGGCGCCATCAGGCTGGCGGGTACGGTCAAGGCAAGGAAAGCCGGCAATTACGCCGTTTCCGACTGGATGGAAATCGAGAAGCAAAGAGGAATTTCAGTTACATCAAGCGTAATGCAATTTCAATATGGAGATCATTTTATTAATATTCTTGACACTCCCGGTCATCAGGACTTCAGTGAGGACACCTATCGGACGTTGGTTGCCGCTGACAGCGCAGTAATGCTGATTGACGGTGCAAAGGGTGTTGAAGCACAGACAATCAAGCTGTTTCATGTCTGCAAAATGAGGGGCATTCCTATCTTTACTTTTGTAAACAAAATGGACCGTGCCAGCAAGGACCCCTTTGAATTGATGGAAGAAATAGAACGCGTTCTTGGTATCCGTTCCTACCCGATGAACTGGCCTATAGGTACTGATGGTGACTTTAAAGGAGTATATAACAGAGAGTTAAAGCAGATCGAACTTTTTGACGGTGGCCGACATGGTCAGACGGCGGTAAATTCAACAAAGGGCAGCGTTGATGATAGGATATTTGCCGATCTGTTGGGCAGCCACTATCATGATAAGCTCTGTGAGGATATTGAACTGCTTGACATGGCGGGAGACGAATTTTCGAAGGATAAAATCAAAAACGGAGAATTGACCCCAATGTTTTTTGGAAGCGCCATGACAAATTTTGGTGTTCAGCCTTTTCTTGAAGAGTTTCTTAAGCTTTCTCCGTCTCCGGGAATACGGGAAACCACTACCGGCGAGGTTGATCCCGAGTCTGAAGCCTTCTCAGGCTTCGTATTCAAAATACAGGCAAACATGAATCCTACCCACAGGGACAGAATTGCTTTTATCCGAATATGCTCCGGCCAATTCACGCGTGGTATGTCCGTTTATCATGTTCAGGCCGGCAAAGAGATAAAACTTGCTCAGCCTCAGCAATTCATGGCTCAGGATCGTGCTATTGTTGAAGAAGCTTTTCCGGGAGATATTATCGGTGTGTTTGACCCGGGAATTTTCAGTATAGGCGATACACTATGTGAAGGTAATAACCGTTTCCGATTTGCAGGAATACCGATGTTCCCTGCTGAACATTTTGCCAGAATCAGCCCGGTAGATTCCATGAAACGAAAGCAGTTTGTCAAAGGCATCAGCCAGTTATCGGAAGAAGGCGCCATACAGGTATTTAAACAACCGGATTCCGGTTTGGAGTCGATCATCATTGGTGCAGTAGGTGCACTGCAGTTTGAAGTGCTGGAACACAGACTCAAGCATGAGTACGGTGTGGATCTGCGTATACAGCATTTATCCTATAAACATGCAAGGTGGATTGTTTCCGGAGCTGAAGACCCGCGTAGTATGAATCTGACCAGTTCCACCATGATTGTAGAGGATGTTGAAAGTAGATTTGTCCTGCTGTTCGAGAATGATTGGTCAATACGGTGGGCAGAGGAACGAAACAAAGGTTTGTCCCTTTCCGATATGGCAGCTGCTGATAATCAGACATCCGTCTGAAATATAAATAACAGGTGGTAGTGATATGAGTTCTGTACCGCGTAAAAATGGGAGCTATACTGTAAAAAGAGGCGACATGGTTATGCTGGAGGGCGAAAAGGCTATTGCCTTAAAGCTTCTTTTGCAGGGAAAACTCAATGTGTATATTACTCCCGATCAAGAAAAGCTGCCCCTGTCCTTTGAAGAGTTAAGGCTGAAAAGCTACCGTTTATTTGAACTGGAACAGAACATCTTTCTCAGTTCCAATGATATTCTCCGATGCTGTAATGAAAGCTTTTCTGTTGCAGCATCAACAGATTGCAGCCTGTTTGCATATTATGCAGAAAGCCCGCAGGATGCCTGGTCTGTCATACATTCCCAGAAGGACTATGGCGCCTATGTGATGAACTCTATATGCAATCTCATATACAGCTCATTCAACAGTTTGGAAAAGGTATCTTCTTATTGCAGTATGCTCGAAGGCATTTTCGAAAATCTGGGTGCATTTTATATGGCACTTGCAGAGGAATTTGGCTTTGAAGTGATATCCGAAGCTTTATGTGCAAGAGGTCTGTCCCGTCTGGGTATGCTGAAAAACAGCAATGTTTCGATTCCGCTCCATTTTAACAAGCATTTTATTGAGAGTGATGTTTCGCAGCCTGCCAACAGCTTTTGCGTTACACCAGAGTGCAAAGAAAAGATTACATATTTTACTCATATGTATAATCTTCCGGTTGAGCTTAGAAAGGCCTTCTTTGCAGCGGATCAATATATAACCTCCAGTCACATCCTGAGTGCTTCCGAATGCCTTGAGCAGATATTGCTTGAATTACGTCGGGTATTCCGCCGTTTGGAGGAAGACATAGCATTGCTTTACAGTGATCACCCACAATGCATATATAATGCATTTTTGGAGGCTGCAAGAGAAATGCATACCGGTGGAATTGACACCGCTCCCGCACAGGATGTCATGTCGTATCTATTCGATAAACTTGGCCAAATCAGCGCTTATATAGAATCCGAGTATGGCCACACAATAAGTATTGATTTTACCTATTTTGAGCACTGCCATCAGAATGTGATCTCAACATTGGCTGTAAGGTCTGCAGATAATAGCATACACACTTCCGGGGAGTTAAATATCGATATAAACAGGTTGCCGGAAGAGTTGATAAACAGTGCGGCTAAAATTGTAGAGTATTCAGAAATTGCAGACGAAAAAGCTACACACTTTATGATGAACCTTACTGCTTTTAGGAATCTCAGGGACAAGCTTTCCAATGATGACAGCGTCAGGAACATCCGCAGTGCCGTCGCAAAAAATTTCTTCGAAATCTATGGTGCCGTGTTCAGCAAATTTGTCCGATTAAAGGACAATTCACGCTTGATTAAGATGTTTCTGGCATATGGGTATATGGACGAAAGGCTGCTCGATACTGATCAGGTTCTGGCACTTTTCAAGCTGGCCGGGATGGAAAATGTGAGCGGTGAAGCTAATGTATATTATATGAATGAGTGGCTGACAAAGGTTTATGAAATGGATAAGGATCCATCCATAAACCAATTTGGTCAGGATTACTACGATGTTTTCCGTGAGTACAAAAAGCAGGGAAAGGTCACGGATAAAGACAAGCCGGCATATGACAATGATAAATCCGGAAGACTTGCATTTGAAGTGAATCATATGCTACATACAAATCACAGACTTTGCCAGGGACAACTGTCCTTGTATTTTCCGATTCTCCACAAGGGTATGTCTCCCCATGACCCTATCCGGTCCTTTGTCACCCCTGAGCTGATCAAGGAAAAGCTGGACAAAATTCTTGCCGTTGATTATTCAGCCTTCCATAGAGAAATTAACTACATGGATCCCTCCAAAGGCATTGAGAAAGAGCTTGTTATGATGGCAGTCACCCCTGATATTATTCTGATGCCTGTTTACGGATCTCGTGCAATTATGTGGCAGGAAATTGCCGGCAGAGTGAGAAGTACACCCGGCAGATTTCTCATTCCGGTTTTTACCGACGAAAACCTCGATGAAATGTTGATCAAATTGGTGGGCAATTTCCGGTGGGAGCTGTGCAGAACTATGATGGGAGCCGCCTGGAATGATGTGACGCAGAGCTCGCTTACCTCGGATTATACTGACTATATCCAGTTTTATCGTAAAAATCGGGACCTTACAGATGAAGCGAAGGAAAAAATCAAATCAGCTGTTGCGAAGTACCGCAGCAAAACACGTGATATATTTACGGCTGACTATGAATTGTGGATCAATAATGAATCCAAAGGCAATCCCCGTCTCAATAAAGTTGCAAGAGCCATCCTTTTTAAACACTGTACTTTCTCAAAAGAAATCAGAGATCAACTCGAAAGGCAGCCAATGTACTTTGATATGATCAACTTGATGAAAAATCAGAAGGTCAAGCTGGTTAAGTCGCTGGAGAACCGTTACAGACATTATCTGAAGGATAACAACGGAAAACTGAATGACGTGCTGAACAAGAATCTGGAGTTCTATAGGGATCTATAGAGCTCCCATCACCTGGCTTTTAATATCATTTTCTCGTAAGCACTCTTCTGGTTTCCCAGAAAATCTTCCAGGGCTTTTTGTGTGGAAATATCATAATGTGTCAGCTGTAGTCCATATTCAAAACATCCCTTCAAGTTCCTTCTCCATACTATCTTTCCGCTGAAATAGAACATCGTTTTTTCCGTTATTAAGTCAATATCAATGCTTTCATCAGCATCCACCTCTTCCTGAGAAATGACACACATCCCGTACATGCTGATATTTTTAGCAACAAAGTGCAGCCGTTTGCTTGAGAACTTCCTTCTTACACTGATAATGAGCGATACAGGATACCTCTCGAAAATACGCCGTTCTTCATTTACATCAGCTTTGGGGCGGGACAAGGTAACCTGCCCCGCTGTTTTATCAATGAATGTAACATCTGCCGGAAGAATCTGCATATGTTTCTCTTCATAAAACACCAGTACTACAGGATCAGAGGCCTGGAACATGTCCACCTTTCCTGATATCGGTGATAACTTCAAATCATTTTCAGTAACTTCATCAACTCTGCATTTTAGAAGATAATCA
>JAEZLF010000182.1 GCA_023435925.1 Bacillota bacterium | reverse complement strand
AATACGGCTTTGCAGAAATACGCAGGGAAATGAAGTTTTTGCTGAAGAAAATGCAGGCCTTTGATCAACAAAAATGGGATGGGTTAAAAAAGCTTTAATAGGGCTGATACATTTGTATCAAAAATATGTTTCACCAATGAAAATCCGGCCGAGCTGCAGGTTTTATCCGACTTGCTCCCAGTATGCCATTGATGCATTGACAAAATACGGGGTATGGAAAGGCAGCAGGATGGCAGTGAAGCGTATATTAAAGTGTCATCCGTTTCACCCCGGCGGTTACGACCCGGTAAAATAGATCAAGAAGTGTAATTTCGGAAAAAGTTTTTTATAGAAACTGTATGGAAGTTAGTATAATAGCTGAAGGGAAACTTGAATGAATATGTTGGACTTTATTGCATACCCACTTGGAAAATTCTTACTGTTCATATACAACACGGTAGCATTCAACAATTACGGACTGGCAATCATTTTCTTTACGATTTTGGTCAAACTGGCACTGCTGCCTCTCACACTGAAGCAATATAAATCATCGGCTAAAATGCAGGAGCTTCAGCCGATTATATCCGACATTCAGAAAAGGTATAAGGACGACAAGGAAAAGCTGAACCAGGAAATGATGAAGGTTTATCAGGAGAACAACTACAATCCTGCCAGCGGGTGTCTCCCGCTGCTTGTTCAGATGCCAATATTGATCACTCTGTACTGGGTTATTGTTCAGCCTCTCAAGTTCATGCTGGGAAAGGCTCCGGAGACGATTAATACTTTGATTGAAGTGGCGAGAAAGGGCTTGAATATTGAGACCTTACAGGCCATGGGATCCCACAAGGAGCTTATTACTCTTAATTTTTTCAATGAAAACAGAGAAGCACTCTCTCAGGTGACAGGGTTACTTGAAAGAAGCGAGCTGATTGATTTTAATAACTTTCTCGGACTTCATCTCGGTGAGGTAGCCCAATACAATCCAAGCATCCTTTTTGGTGATAAAGCCGGCGTCTACATTCCGCTTTTCTTATTAGCAATATTGGCGACCGTGACAACATTTATTTCAACAAAGCTTTCCATGCCGAAGCAAAACCAGAACGGCGGCTCACAGCAAAGCGCAATGGGCAGCGGTATGTCCAATACCATGATGTATATCGGGCCGATTATGACCCTGATGTTTTCCTTCCAGCTGCCGGCGGGCGTCGTATTGTACTGGATGATCGGCTATGTCTTTGCGATAGGTCAGCAGCTGTATATTAACAAGTATGTACTCAAAAAGAATGTAAAACCCGAACAAAAAAGTATTAATGAGAAAAAAGCTCAAAATGGAAATAAATCTTTGGAAACCGGCAATGATAATGCTGGAGCTTTAACTGCAGGTGATCAGAATAATTCTGATTCTGCGACCAATGGGTCTGACGCAGCCTATAGCGGTAATAAGAATAACGCAGGAAGCGGCAACAAGGGTAGCAATAAGGGCGGCAGTAATCAAAAAAAAGGCAAGAAGAAAAAGTAAGCAAATAAGCATCTGTAAAGGAGGCTGCTGAAAATAGATGAGTCATATTGTAGAGAAAACGGCAAAGACCGTGCAAGAAGCTGTGGAGCTTGCTCTTGAAGAGCTGGGTGCACAGAGAGAAGATGTTGAGATTGAGGTTCTGGAGGAAGGTAACAAGGGAATTTTCGGTATTGGCGGCAAAAATGCCAGAGTTAAGGTTTCTTTATTAAGTACACGTTCCGATGTGGCGGTAGATTTTTTAGCGGATGTATTGACCAGAATGAATGTGGAAGTAGATATTGAGAAAACCGAGGATGATGAATCCATACAGATCAAGATTACCGGAAAAGACAGCGGTATCATCATAGGAAGGCGCGGAGAAACGCTAGATGCACTTCAATATCTTACCAGCCTTGTTGTTAATAAGCAAAGAGAAGATTACAAAAGAGTAACGCTCGATATAGAAAATTACAGGCAAAAGAGAGAGGATACTCTTGAAAAGCTGGCGGACAGGCTGGCGGAACGTGTGATAAAGTATCGCAGGAGCGTTACCCTTGAGCCAATGAATCCCTATGAGAGAAGAATCATTCACTCGACACTTCAGAACAACAATATGGTGGAGACCCACAGTGTTGGAGAGGAACCTAACAGAAAGGTTGTTATCACATTGAAGCAGGGAGCTGGAAACAGAAGGAAGCAGTGATCAAGAGACAGAAGGAAGCCGTGGATGGCTACGGCTTAATAAAAACGTATAAGGATACAATGGAGAGGACAATTTAAAAGTTGTCCTTTTTTAAAGCATAGAATTTAAAAATCTCCTAAGAAATTCCTATGCAAGTGAATTTTCTTGAATGAGGAATGATATGAGTACTATAGCATACAATAACACAAATAATTGTGGAAATAGTAACGTAGCTGATAGCTTAAGTGGCGCAAGTACGATTGCCGCCATTTCCACGCCTTATGGTACCGGTGGCCTGGGAATAGTCAGACTTACGGGACCGGAAGCTTTTGAAATTGCCTCCAGGATATTTCTAGGGAAAAAACCCTTCAAGGATATCAAAAGCCATACCGTTTCTCACGGCAGGATTATAGACCCTGAAACCGGAAGAATGCTGGATGATGTTCTTCTCATTAAGATGAAGGGACCTAAAACATTCACAACAGAGGATATTGTAGAAATCAGCTGCCACGGTGGAACGATCGTACTGAAAAATGTGCTGGCACTGTTGCTGAAGCAGGGCGCTCAGCCGGCAGGTCCCGGAGAATTTACAAAGAGGGCATTTCTCAATGGCAGGATGGACCTTGCACAGGCTGAAGCTGTCATCGATCTGATCCATTCAAAAACAGACGAAGGAAGCAGAGCCGCTGTATCACAACTGGAGGGCAGGCTTTCTGAAGGAATACGCCACGGGCGGAGCCAATTGATTGAGTTGATAGCACATATCGAAGCCGTTGTTGATTATCCGGAGCACGACATTGAGGAACTGACCGGCGACAGAATATATGATGGTGTTCTTTCGGTAAAAAAGGAACTTCAGAAAATGGCGGAAAGCTATGAGCAAGGCAGACTGATCAAGGAGGGCATTTCTGCCGTAATAGCGGGAAAGCCTAATGCAGGCAAATCATCTCTTCTCAATGCGCTGGCCGGCAGCACTCGGGCGATTGTTACCGAGATACCGGGAACGACACGGGATATTATTGAAGAATATATCAATGTGAGAGGAATACCGGTGCGGTTTCTGGATACTGCTGGCATAAGGAGCACGTCCGACCCAGTGGAGGCAATAGGCGTAGAGCGAGCACAAAAGGCAGCATTGGATGCGGATCTTGTCATACTGGTACTGGATGCGCAAACAGGAATCCTGCTGGAGGATATAGAAATTATTGATTCCATGAAGGATAAAAAGAAGATCATTATAATCAACAAAACAGATATTGCCCAGGAAAAAGAGATACAGGAAATGGAGACGAGCCTGCAAGCAGCATCGGATGCACCCGTTATTGTTACATCCATCCTGGAGGGGAGAGGCATTGATGATCTGCTGGCAGCGATTGAGTCGCTCTTCTTGAAAGGTGCCATCGATATGAATAGTGAAGTTCTGCTGACAAATGTGCGGCACAGGCAACTGCTGGACAAGGCTCTGGAGAGTCTGGAGTCAGCGGCATCGGCGCATAAGAGCGGGCTGCCCCTGGATTTTGTGACGATCGATATCAAGGAGAGTGCTGAATATCTGGGGCAAATTACAGGTGAATCCGTCAGTGAGGACGTAGTCAGGGAGATTTTTTCCCGCTTTTGTATCGGGAAGTAAAGTCAAGCCGGTTAGCAGTGACAGCCATGTGGATATGGAGAATTATACCCGTGGACGGGCTTCCACAGTTGGCAGAGCCGTACCCATGGCCGGGCCCTCATAGCTGAGATCCGTGGTATCATAGAATAACTCGGGAAAGGGAGTATAGAGTATGGAATATGTTGCAGGTGAATATGATATCGTCGTAGTGGGCGCCGGTCATGCGGGATGCGAGGCTGCGCTTGCTGCAGCACGGCTTGGTATGAAGACCATCTTATTCGCCATCAATCTGGACAGCATTGCAAATATGCCCTGCAACCCAAACATCGGGGGGACCGGGAAGGGACATCTGGTTCGTGAACTGGATGCACTGGGCGGTGAGATGGGAAAATGCGCTGATAAAACTCTTATCCAGTCCAGAATCCTGAACTCCGCAAAGGGGCCTGCTGTGTATTCTCTCAGGGCCCAGATTGACCGCAGAAGGTATCAGATGGTGATGAAGAATACACTGGAGTGTCAGAGCAATCTTTATATAAAGCAGGCAGAGGTCATTGAGATCATAACAGACGAGTCGGAATCAGGAGAGTCTAGATGCATAACAGGCGTTAAGACCCATACCGGTGCCTTGTATCATTGCAAAGCTGCTATTCTGACGACAGGCACCTATTTAAAAGGAAAGATCATCATGGGTGATGTCAGCTACAGCGGAGGGCCTGACGGACTTTTTCCGGCAAATAAATTGTCAGATAGCCTGAAAGAAAAGGGAATCGAGCTGATGCGGTTCAAAACCGGAACGCCGGCCAGGATTAACAGAAAAACACTGGATTTTTCAAAAATGAGTGAACAGCCTGGAGACGATGTCATTACTCCCTTTTCCTTTGAAAATGACAGTATTGAACGCGAACAGGTCAAATGCTGGCTGATCCACACAAATAGCCGTACTCACGAGATTATTCGCTCCAACCTCCACCGCTCACCATTATACAGCGGAGTCATTGAGGGCATTGGCCCCAGATATTGTCCTTCCATAGAAGACAAGATCGTCCGGTTTGCGGAAAAAGAGCAGCATCAGGTGTTTGTTGAGCCTATGGGCCTGGATACTCAGGAAATGTATTTGCAGGGCATGTCTACGAGCCTTCCGGAAGATGTCCAGCAGGAAATGGTTCATTCCCTGCCGGGGTTGGAAAATGCCCATATTATGAGAAGCGCATATGCAATCGAGTATGATTGTATTAACCCGACACAGCTGGATCTCAGTCTCGAATTCAAAGAAATCAGCGGATTATTCTCCGCAGGCCAGATTAACGGAAGCTCAGGATATGAAGAAGCCGCAGCCCAGGGCCTTATTGCCGGCATCAATGCAGTACGTAAGCTTGAAAAGAAGCCCGCGCTAATTCTTGACCGATCTGAGGCATATATAGGCGTATTGATCGATGACCTGGTAACCAAAGGGGTATCAGAGCCCTATCGAATGATGACATCCCATGCGGAATACCGGTTGCTGCTGAGACAGGATAATGCGGATCTTCGCTTGACACCGAAGGGTTACGAAATCGGATTAATCACAGAAGAACGCTATGAACGGTTTCTAAAGAAGAGGATCACCATTGAAGAAGAAATTCATCGGCTTGAAAAAACATTTATTCCGCCAACAGATGCAGTAAATGGGTTTCTTGCAGCGAAGTCAAGCACTGCCATAAAAACGGGAATCAGCCTTGCTGAGGTTTTGAGACGCCCCGAAATAAGCTATGATGACCTGGAAGCTGTAGACAGCGACAGACCGGAAGAATTCAGAAGCTGTAATCGTAAGGGGTACGATGCAGTGACGCAGCAAGTGGAAATCAGTATTAAATATGAAGGATATATTAAGAGGCAGCTTCTGCAGGTGGAGCAGTTTAAAAAGCTGGAAAGAAAGCAACTGCCGCAGGATACGGACTACAAAGCCATCCACGGGCTTAGAATAGAAGCCCAGCAGAAGCTATCAGCTGTGAAGCCTTCATCGGTGGGACAAGCGTCTCGAATATCCGGTGTATCACCGGCAGATATCTCCGTTCTTCTTATATATTTGGAACAATTAAAGAGGAAAAGGTGAAAAAATGGAACAAGGTGAAGTGATGGGACAAAATCTGGAAGCATTGTTGACTGCAGGTGCAGATAAATTCGGTATTCGTCTTGATGATTCGGCGGCAGCCGCATTTATGGAGTATAAAAGAATTTTGCTGGAATGGAATGAAAAAGTAAACCTGACTGCCATCGTGGAAGATAGGGAAGTCATTACAAAGCATTTTGTGGATTCACTCAGTATCGCTCCTTTCCTTAAGGGCGTGACCAACATTATTGATGTAGGTACAGGAGCCGGCTTTCCAGGAATACCGTTAAAAGTTGCACTTCCTTCTCTGGAGGTTGTACTTCTGGATTCACTTGAGAAAAGGGTTAGCTTTCTGAATACGGTCATATCCTCACTGCAGCTCAAAGGAATCACCGCTGTTCATTCAAGAGCTGAGGATGCAGGACTTTCACCAAAACACCGTGAGAAGTTTGACGCAGCTGCAGCAAGGGCCGTTGCCGCATTACCTGTACTGCTGGAATATTGTCTGCCGTTTGTTAAGCCGGGGGGAATTTTTATCGCCATGAAGGGCAGTAATACCGGAGAAGTCGCAGAATCAAAGCGTGCACTGGATATTCTCGGCGGAAAAATAGAAGAGGTAAGAGAATTTACTTTACCGGATAGTGATATGGACAGGAGTATTATTATTGTAAGAAAGTTTCGACAAACACCCGCAAAGTACCCCAGGAAAGCTGGAAAACCGACAAGAGAACCGTTGATTTGAGAAGAGTTTTACATGAAAAGCAAGTTTTAAGACGAACGATTATAGGCATACAAAAAAGGAAATAAAAAAGATAGCAGCGAATATAAACTCACAAAGATAAGGTAATATATGTTAAAAGCGTGGGTAAGTACTGCTGTTTCAGCATATGGTACGATACCCGGAAGAGAAGGATGGTGCGGTATGCTTGAAAGTAAGCTTCAGGTTTCAAAGCCGGAAAAAAAGGACGAGCAGAAGAATATTTCATATCTTAGTATTGATTGTGTCAGACCCAATCCTTACCAACCCAGAAAACAGTTCACCAAGGTTGCGCTTGAAGAGCTTTGTGAATCGATAAAGCAGTACGGAGTCATCCAGCCTATCAATGTCAGAAAGATGTCCAACAATAATTATGAGCTGGTAGCGGGCGAGAGAAGACTGCGTGCTGCAATTATGGCAGGACTTCAGGAGGTACCTGCTATTGTTGTTAATATCACCGACAATGATTCTGCGGTCATTGCGCTAATTGAGAATCTCCAGAGAGAAGACTTAAACTATATGGAGGAAGCGGAAAGCTACAATAACCTCATTAGCGACCATGGTTTCACACAGGAGGAGCTGGCGCAAAAAATCGGCAAAAGTCAGTCGACTATTGCCAACAAGATCAGACTATTAAGGCTTTCGCCGATGGTTAAAAAAATTCTCTCGGATAACAAGCTGACAGAAAGACATGCAAGAGCTTTGCTGAAGCTTTATGATGAGCAGCTTCAGTTAAAGGTGCTCCGGTATGTTTGTGAACGGGGCCTGAACGTGAAGAAGACGGAAGAGCTGATTGAAAGAGTGATTGAAAGATATATAAAAAAGGACAAGGACAAGCCTGCAGAGAGAAAGTTCACGAAAGCCATCAAGGATATAAGAATATTTGTCAATACCATCAGGCAGGCCATCGATCTGATGAAGAAATCGGGAGTGAATGCCAAAGCTGCTCAGATAGACAGAGGCGAATACATAGAGTTCATCATCAGGATACCGAAAGCGTAATACTGTCAGGATACTGAAAGCGAAAAGTGAGGTTATTCATTTGCGGGAATTACGACAGGGTATACTACACTGTGATAACCCTGCGGTAACCGCTGATATAAAAGGGAGGAGACCATGTTTCCTCTCTTTATTTTTATTGGAAAGAGTGGACAGAGATTCAAAAGTTTATTAAAATGTTAAAGGTGTGATATAATATTCTCATTGTTGAGAATACGATATGCATATTTTTTAACATTCGGAAAGAGGTATTATTAATGGCAGATACAGAAGGTACAAATGTACAGAGGGTCATACCGGTTGATATAGAAGCGGAAATGAAAAAGTCTTTTATAGACTATGCCATGAGCGTTATCGTCGACCGCGCGCTGCCTGATGTAAGGGATGGACTGAAACCGGTGCACAGAAGGATACTATACTCTATGTATTCTCAGGGCTTCACTGGTGACAAGCCTTACAGGAAATGCGCAACCACAGTAGGTGATGTACTGGGTAAGTACCACCCTCATGGTGATGCAGCCGTTTATGATAGTATGGTTCGAATGGCACAGGACTTTTCGCTGAGATATCCGTTAGTTGACGGGCATGGCAATTTTGGCTCGATAGATGGTGATCCGCCTGCAGCCATGAGGTATACCGAGTCCAGGCTGGCGAAAATATCCGCGGAAATGCTGGCGGATATTAATAAAGATACAGTAGACTTTAAGCCGAACTTTGATGAGCATGAGATGGAGCCGGTCGTTCTGCCCTCCAGATTCCCCAACCTGTTGGTAAACGGATCTTCAGGTATTGCCGTTGGAATGGCAACAAACATACCGCCTCACAATCTTTGCGAGGTAATTGATGGGATCATTGCGCTGTCTGAAAATCCCGATATTACAATAGAAGAGATCAGTAAGTATGTAAAGGGACCTGATTTCCCCACTGCGGGTACAATTATCGGCAGACAGGGAATCCGTGACGCTTTCAGAACCGGCAGAGGCAGAGTCGTTGTACGAGCCAAGGCAGAAATTGAAACATTGAGTAATGGCAGGCAGCGTATCATTGTAAAGGATCTTCCCTACCAGGTAAACAAGGCCAGACTCATTGAAAGAATAGCGGATCTTGTTAAAGACAAGAGAATTGAAGGCATTTCCGATATCAACGATGAATCGGACAGAACGGAAGCCGTCAGAATTGTGATACCTCTTAAGAAGGATGCAAATGCCAATGTAGTGTTGAATCAACTCTACAAAAACACACAGCTTCAGGATACTTTCAGCGTGAACATGCTGGCTATTGTTGTTACAGATGAAGGCAAGTTCGAGCCCAAGGTTATTAACCTGAAGCAGGCTATGGAGTACTACCTGAAGCATCAGAAGGAAGTCATCACCAGGAGAACCCGCTTTGATCTGGAAAAGGCTGAGGCTAGGGCTCACATTTTAGAAGGATTGAAGCTGGCGATCGATAATCTGGATGAAGTGATCAGCATTATCAGGGGATCCAGAACAGAAGCTGTTGCCAAGCAGGGATTGACGGATCGGTTTGGATTGAGCGACAGGCAATCACAGGCTATCGTTGACATGAGACTGGGCAGGCTGACCGGTCTGGAGAGAGACAAGCTGGAAGCTGAGTATCGCGAGGTTATGGCGAAGATCGAATACTTCAAAAGTGTTCTGGCAGATGAAACGTTATTATTGAAAATCATTGTGGACGAACTGTTGGTTATAAAAGAGAAGTATGGTGATGAGAGAAGAACGGAAATCTCCATTGATGAAGATGAAATCGATATAGAAGATTTAATTGATGAAGAGGAAAGCGTGATAACTCTGACCCATTTTGGGTATATCAAGAGGCTTCCGGCTGATACATACAAGAGCCAGAGGCGTGGTGGAAGGGGAATTACCGGACTTAGCACCAGGGAAGAGGACTTTGTAGAAAGACTGTTTGTTACGTCCACCCACGATTATATCTTGTTCTTTACCAATAAGGGCAGGGTTTACAGATTAAAAGCTTATCAGATACATGAAGCCGGACGCACGGCAAAAGGTACTGCTATTGTGAACCTGCTGGAGCTTGACAGCGAAGAGAAGATTACCGCTGTAATTCCGATTTCTGAATATAAGGAAGACATGTATCTAATCATGGCTACCAGAGACGGTCTTGTTAAAAAGACGGATTTGATGCAGTATGAGAATATAAGGAAAGGCGGCCTTGCTGCAGTTACATTAAGAGAGAATGATGAGCTTATTGATGTAAGGCTGACGGATGGCGAACAGGATATTATTCTTGTTACCAGAAGCGGAATGTCTATCCGGTTCCAGGAGAGTGATGTCCGGCCGCTGGGTAGGGTATCCCAGGGAGTTAAGGGAATTACGCTCAATGATGACGATTATGTGGTGGGAATGGGGACATCCATGCCGGAATCCACATTGCTGGTTGTCACGGATAATGGGTTTGGTAAGCGTACGGAGCTGGATGAATATAAAATCCAGACCAGGGGCGGAAAAGGAATCCTTACATACAGGGTGACTGAAAGAACAGGGCAAGTAGCGGCCATCCGGCTTGTGCATGAGACGGATGAGATTATGCTGATCAGTTCAGACGGAACGATCATCAGACTGGAAGTAAATGGTATCAGCATCCTTGGCCGTGCTACCCAGGGGGTCACTTTAATGAGAATGTCTGACGGAAACCATGTTGTCAGTTTAGCCAGATTAGAGAAGGAAGAAGATATAGAAGACGAGGACAGTGGCGAAGAAGATAACAATGATAGCTTGGAAGAAGAAACTCAGCCTGAAAATGAAACAGCAACGGAAGAAGAGTAGTAGCCGGAGTAATAACAGCAGGTACTGAAACAGAACAGGAGTAATTAAAACTGACATTCAATAAAAAGTAAAACAGACAAATAATGAACAAGCGACAAAGCCGAGTTAAAAAGATCTCAGGGGATTCCCCCGGGGTCTTTTTTGCACCAGTGGTATGGGTACGGCTCCGATGGAATCGGGACGCGACAAGGGGATGCAGTGGGACGCGGTGACAGAGGGGACGGTACGATTATGTCAACCAATACATGTAATAATAGCGGTTTTCGCCGTCACAATGAAGTATTTTGAATCATAGTATAGCTTAACAGAGGATAAATCAGAAAAGCAGGAATAAATTAAGCCTACAAATGCAAATGCTAATAATGGCGGGTTGAATAAGAGCAAAGCCGGTGGTATAGTAATTAAGCTGTCTCGCGGCGAACGGCAGAAAGATCGCCGGACAAAGCGAAACCGCAGCCATGAAACGGTCATACGGTCACAGCCGGAATGATGTTTCCGGTGGCAGCGAAACAGTCAACCACAGATCGACTGCAGGAAGAAAAAAACAGCTAAAAAGGTGGTTGACAAAAAGAAGACAGCGTGATAGTATATAAAAGCCGCTTCGAGAGAGGCAGCACCTGAAAGAAGCCTATAGACGGCGGATTGAGGGTAACAGAAGCAGTAAAGTGGACCTTGAAAAGTAAA
>JAEZLF010000153.1 GCA_023435925.1 Bacillota bacterium | reverse complement strand
ATAAAATACTTGTTACATATGAGAAACAGTAGAAGAACAGGAATACTGATAATTACTGCAGCACTCATCATGCCTCCCCAGTCTATTATAAACTGGCCCTTAAACTCGGCAAGAGATACAGGCAGGGTTTTATAAGCGGCGCTGTTGGTAAAGTTAAAAGCAAACAGGTATTCTTCCCAGGTATTGATAAATGAGAAAATTCCTATTGTAACCAGTCCCGGTGAGGCAATGGGGAGTATGATACGGAACAGGGTGGAAAGTCCCGAGGCACCATCAATCATAGCAGCCCCGTCTATATCAACAGATATGTTTTTAATGAACGGAGTGAGCGTGAGCACACCCATTGGCAGGCTAACCGCCAGATTGGTTAAAATCAATATCCTGTAGGAATCAATAAATCCCACTTTGCTGTAAAACATATACAGTGGCAGCAAAACAACCACGCCCGGCATCATCTGTCCAAACAGCAATGAAACGGTTATCGTTGAAGAACCGAGAAAACGGTACCTTGCCAACCCATAGGCCGCAAAGGATGCAAGCAGCATTGTTCCGCCGGTTGTACCCAGTGCGACAATTACGCTGTTAAAGAAAGCTCGGGGAATTGAGCTCTGGAACAGCACACGGTAATAATTGGAATATGTGGGCATATCCGAGAATAAGCGTGGTGGTACTGAAAATATCTCCCTTTGCGGTTTGATAGAAGTAAATATCATCCACAAAAGTGGGAACAAAGCAATGAATATCATCAACAGCAATATTGCCCCGGTTAATACTTTTCCTGTGATTGGCAGAACGCCTTTATTCTTGTTCATAGTTCCCTCCTTTAAGCGTAAACCGGATATAGATAATGCTGAAAATAGCCGTCAGCAGGAACAATGCTACACTTGCCGCACTGGCGTAGGAGTAATTAAAATCCTGAAATGCCTTGCGATAAATATACAATGAAAGTATTTCTGAGCTGTAATTCGGCCCACCGGTCGTAAGGATATAAATATATGTGAAAGCATTAAGTGTCCATATAGTGAGTAAGAGCACGGTTGTTTTTAAAATAGGCATCAGATGCGGCAGTGTAACAACCTTAAATACCTTGAGCCTGGAGGCGCCATCAACACGTGCTGCTTCCTTCAGCTCTGCCGGCACATTTTGCAGAGCCGCTTCTATCAAAAGCATAACAAAAGGCGTCATTTTCCATACGTTTACGACTATGCATGCTGCCAATGATGTCTTTGTATTTCCGAGCCAGCTGATACTTGTATCAATAAATCCTAATTGCTTGAAAAACTCGTTGATTATGCCATAGTCAGTATGATAGCTCCACTGCCATACCAGAACCGAAGCAATTCCAGGGATAACCCATGGAACCACCAAAAGGATCCTTATAATAGTCTGCAGCTTCCTTGTAATTTGATGGACTATGAATGCAAGTGAAAACCCTATAGTGGTTTGGAACAAGACACTGCCAAATGTCCAAAGTGTAGTATTTTTAGTGGCTTTAAAGAAGATAGGATCCCCAAATAGCTTAATATACTGATCCAGCCCAACAAAGGTCATGTTCTGGGTAAATACACTTTTCCTGAAAAAACTCAATACTATAGTATAAAACAACGGAAAATACATAACACCTGCAACAACGAGTATTGCAGGCAGCACATAAAAGACACCGACATGTCTCCGAACGAAGGATATTTTCACCATGATCTCTCCTTTTATACATTATTCGGAAAAAACGGGACGGAATAAACCGTCCCGTAGCAAACCTTATGCCGATCAGAATTTAGCGTCTTTCAAGGCTGCTTCTGCATCCTTTGCTGCAGCTGCCATTGCATCATTAATTGTAGCTTCGCCTGCCAGAACTGCCTGAGCCTGTACATATACAGCCTGATTTACCTGGGTGATTACCGAAGATGCTGGAATAGCTTTCGCATAGTCGAGGCAATCGAAGAAAATCTTGTAGTCAGGGTCTTTGTACAGATCATTACTCATGCTCGATTTGCGAGCCGGCAAGGTATCACTATATAGCGGACACATTTCGGTGCTGGTAAAGAAATTTATGAAATCAAATGCCGCATCCTTGTTTTTGCATGTATTAGTCATACCAAGCGACCACCCACCGATCTGAGTTTTGGTATCTTCCTTGGTGGTCATTGCAGGGAATAAGCCAAAGCCCATATTTATATCGGGATTCGCTTCTTTAATAGGTTGCAGGTCATAACTGGCGGAAATGTACATTGCTACCTGTTCATTGGCAAACAAGTTACGATTAGTAGTGTTGTCATTTTCTAGAACACTTGCCGGTACAGACTTATCTACTGTAGCCATCTCAACCCAATTGGTAAAAGCTTCTATTGCTTTTGGAGAAGTAAAGTCTGTAGTCAGACCGTCAGATTTTATTAGTTCCGCACCGTTTGACATCATAAGCGAGTAGATTTGTATGGTTACATTATCGACTTGCTTGCCGCACATGCCAAAGCCCGCAACTTTATCGGTAGTCAGCTTTTTAGCATATTCACGGAGCTGTGCCCAAGTTTCCGGCGGCTTTTCCGGATCTAAATTAGCAGCTTTAAACATATCCTTATTATAGATAAGAGCTATACCTTCCGTACGGTAAGGAAGCGCGAATGTATTACCATCTTTTTGACCTGCCTGGAGTGCTCCTGTGAAAAAGTCGGAGAGGTCAACTCCAGCTTTGTCAATATAGCTGTTAAGATTTTCCAGCTTGCCCATGGTGGAATATGGCAAAATCCATATATAGGCCAGATTCATCAGATCTGGACCGCTGTTGCTCTGAAGGGCAACAGTATATTTGTCGGCCATACCGTCCCAGGGGAAATATTCCGCATTGATTTTAATATTCGGATATTTCTCATTAAACTTTACTAATAGATCCGGAAGTAAAGTTTCGTGCCATGTTCCGGTCCAATAGGTCAGTTCAACGGTATCCTCACTCGTATTGCCTACCGCGCTTGTAGAGCTTTGAGTGGTTGTGGCTTGAGGTGCGGGAGATGCAGGATCTGCTGCACATCCGCTAAGCACCATAAGAACAACAAGTACTAGTGATACAATGCTAGCCCATTTCTTTTTCATCTTACTCCTCCTTAATAGAAATAATTAATTAATGTATAAAACGGCTCTACATTTATGAAAATTTTCATCACGTACCCAATAATGGATAATTGTTTCAGTTCCACTATATTCATATGTTTTGAGCATTTTCATAAAAGACGAAGATGTAAAACCGTTTTCACGATACAATGTTATTATATTTAGATATCATAAAAAAGTCAAGACGTCTTAAGAATTTTTTAATAGTTTGAAACGCTTTCACGGCTTTATAATTATTATTTAAATCGGAAAAAAATAAGAACGTAGCACCTCTAAACAGACAGTAGTACAAAAAAAGAGCTTAGCGCTCTTTTTTTGTACTTTATATTATTTTACCGAAGGCGGTGCTACTGATTCATGGACTAGCAGTTCCGTCTTATATACTTTTATCGGAGGATATTCGCCAGAATTCTGCTCTATACGGCTTTTCAGCATACCTATGCTTTCGAAGCCAATTTCATAAAGAGGCTGCCGCAAAGTAGTTATATCAGGTCCGGTATATTTGAAAGGCAGTATCTTTTGATCGTCGAAGCCTATGACCGAAATATCATCCGGCACACGGACCCCTTCCTGCTGTGCAGCCAATATTGCATAACCGGCAATTGCATCGTCACCGCACACAATGGCGGTTGGCTTTTCCTTTCCCAGAGCCAGAAGCTGTTTCATGGCATCATAGCTTGTCGAATAATCATCGTCGTATAAGTTGTGTACATAATCCTTACGTATTGGTAATCCGCACTTTTGCATGGCAGAATAGTAACCGTCGCTGCGTTCGATGGAGTTTCTTTTATTTACATTCCCGCCAATCAGGGCGATGCGGCTGTGTCCCAGCTGGGCAAGATATTCCACTGCTTGGAAGACTCCTCCATAATTATCGATCAATATGCGATTCGCAGGGAAATCATCAAAGGGGCTTTCGATGACTAGCAGCGGGAAACGCATTCCTTCCAGACGCAAAATAATTTCTTTGTCTAAAAAATATGAACCGTAAATGACAATCCCGTCAATAACACCTTTTGTAAGATAATCCACATAGTGGTTTTGCGTGTCCCGGTCCTTGTATGTGCAAAAAACCGCACTAATGTCATTGTGAACGGAACCATCACTGAAACCACGTATAAGGTCATAATAGAACGGATCCTCCATCCGGTTAAGGAGAATTCCGACTGCTCCGGTACGACGCATTGCAAGCGACCTTGCTGCGCTGTTAGGCGAGTAAGACAGTTCTTGAATTACCTCTAAAACCCTTTTTCTTGTTTCCGGGTTTACATTGGTCGCACCGCTTGTAATACGGGATACTGTGGCAGGAGAAACACCTGCCAACCGGGCCACATCTTTTATAGTAGACAAGAAATCACTTCCTTTCCAGAATATCTTATTGCATATAACCATCTTAAAAGTTTTTTAAAACTCTTGACAAGCTATTCGAATTACCTGTAAAATTAATTATGAAAACGCTTTAACGGCTATGTTATGGAATTATATGAATTATTAAATAATTCTAATACATTATACCCAAATTATTTTCATGTTGCAATGAGTTTTGAAAATTTTCACAAACATTTTATCGACAATATGCTATATAATACTATAGCTTATTGCTGCTATAGGAGAGAGAATATGAAAAAGGAACAGAAATTAGTTGTCATCGGTGGAGGTAGCAGCTACACCCCTGAAATCATTGAAGGGATAATACGGAAGGGATCCACACTTTCCATCAAGAATGTGGTGCTTGTGGACATTCCTGAGGCGGGTGCCATGGAACGGACAGCCATCGTTGCAGAGCTGGGACGCCGGATGGTCCGCCGGGCCGGCATCAATTGCAGTATCTCTTTGACAGATAATAGGCGAGAAGCGCTTCAAAACGCAGATTTTGTCATCAGCCAGCTCCGTGTAGGGCAGATGCATGCACGGGCACTGGATGAGCTTACCGGTATCGAACTAAATATTCTTGGGCAGGAAACAACTGGTGTAGGTGGCTTTTTAAATGCTCTGCGTACAATACCTGTAGCACTGCAAATTGCTGAAGAAATAAAGGAGATATGTCCAGAAGCCTGGCTCATTAATTTTACGAATCCTGCAGGAATTATCACTCAGGCAATCCACAACTATTCAAACATCCGCTGTATCGGTCTGTGTAATGTACCGATAAATATGCAGCATGATATTGCCAACGCCATTGGCGTCAATGATTCCGAGATTCGTTGTGAATTCGCTGGCCTGAACCATTTGAGCTATGTTATATCCACAGTCTTTAATGGCAGTGAAGTTTTATCAGAAGTTATAAACTCCATTACAAATCATTTGACAAAAATGAAAAACATACCTCAGGTCTCCGGATCGGATCAACTTATAAAAGATATAGGTATTCTGCCTTCACCCTATCTTCAGTATTATTACTTTGAAAAAGAGATGTTAGAGAAGCAGCAGGAAGAATACACACTAAACCATAAAACCAGGGCAAATATAGTAGAAGAGGTAAACCATACTCTTTTTAAGAAATACGCCAACCCGGATATTGATATTAAACCGCCGGAGTTAAGTGAACGGGGAGGTTCTCTTTACTCCCAGGCTGCATTTAATGTGATGGAAGCATTAGTATCCAATGAACCGACAGAACTCACCATAAATTATCCGAATAACGGCAAGATGCCTCAGATGGAATGTGCTGATGTGATTGAAGCCAACTTCCTGATTTCCAATAAGGGTATTGAGCCATCCCGGGAGGTATATCTCCCCACCCATGCAATTGGCCTTGTCCGTCAGATTAAGTGCTTTGAACAAATTGCAATCCGTGCGGCAGTAGAACACAGCCGCTCTCTTGCGCTGCAGGCCATGCTGGCGCATCCGCTGCTGCACGGCTATGCCAATGCACGGGCTGTCCTGGATATAATGGCAACGCGTTATAAAAACTTGATTCATCCTCTCGGTTAATGATACAACCAAAAGGCAAATTCAAAAGGAGGAGTAATATATATGAGTTGGGTTATAGGCATTGACGGCGGCGGTACAAAAAGTATCTGCATATTAGCGGATGCAAAGGGCAATATTGCTGGTACCGCAGCTGCCGGCTGCAGCAATCATCAGTTATGTGGCATGAAGAATGCTGTCCGGACACTTTCCGATCTCGTTGAAAGTGTTTTGTCCAATGCCAATCTAAGTTATGAACAAATATCACATATAAAATTTGGTTTGGCAGGCGCCGATCTGGAAAGTGATATCAAGCTGCTTGAAGAGAATTTAAAACAGGTAATGCATGGTATGCCTTTTACAATTGTCAATGACATATGGCTACCATTCAGGGCGAGCTCAGCAGGTGGGTGGGGAGCAATCTCCATCTGCGGTACAGGCAGTAATTTTGCTGTCAGGCTTCCTGACGGCCGGCAGATAGGCGTCCGTTCGTTAGGCTATACTTTGGGAAACCGTGGCGGCGGTCTGGAAATAAGTGATTATGCCTTACATTACGCTTTTCGTAGCAATGAACACACCGGTAAACATACACGTTTGGAGGAATGCCTTCCCGCATTTTGCGATGTACAGGACATGAACGACCTTGCACTCAAGGTTTATGAAAGTATAGAACAGTACCACCACCGATATAATATACCTAAATTGGTTATGGACCTGGCTGAAGAAGGCGACGAGGTATGCCAGGAGATACTTTATGAATCCGGAGCAACAATGGGTGAAATGCTTGGACGTCTGACGCTTTATGCCGGTTTACAAAATGTTACCGTCCCACTGGTACTGGGAGGAAGCCTTTACCGGTGCAGGAATCGCTTTCTAGATGGAGGATTTTTTGATTCCTTCAGCAGATTTATTCCCAGCTATGAACTATTCCTACTTGATTGCGAACCAGTTGCAGGTGCAGTGTTATTAGCTTTAGAACAGATTGGCGTATTAATAGACGACACTATATTCACGCTAGTGCACAAGCAGGTAGAAAGCTTTCATCTCCCATATTCAAGAGTTATCAAAGATTAATGCCTGGAAGATAATTAAACTAACTATATATATTTATTGAGGAGGATTTATTATGTTTTTTAAACGAAAAGGAATGCCCTTGATTGTACCGAAACAAAACACATGGTATGGTGATGCTTTGGTAGGAATTGACCTTTACTACAAGGATAACAGATGGATCGGCTATCTGGTAGGAATTCGGGATGGAATCGAATCCATGGGATATGTGGAATGGATAAAAAACGATATCACCCAGCCACCGGACGTAGTACATGATGAGCCAATAATTACTTTAGGCCGCCCAGGTACATTGGACACTAAGGGACTCTGCGATCCTGCTGCCCTGACTATAGGGCACTTGACCTATCTATACTATGGAGCATCTACTCCGGAAAAGGATACAATTGCCCTTGCAATCTCCACAGACGGTGTAAACTTCATGAAGCTCCAGGATCCTATAATTGAAGGCAAATGTCCCGAGGTTGTCTACAAGGATGGTATCTTCTACCTTTATTATGTACGTGTAAATGAAATGGGAGGTTTTACAATGTACATGGCACGTTCGGAAGACGGATTCCATTTCAAGGGAGACGATAAACCCATCATTGTTCCCGGTCCTAAAGGTGATTATGATGATAAAACCGTTTTTGCAGCACGCATAGCCTGCATTAACGATGTTTATTACATGACTTACTGCGCAGGCAGCGAAAACGGCACCCCCAAATTCGGTATGGCCAGATCCTTTGATTTATTACAATGGGAAAAGGCAAACCAGGCTGTATTCAGCGTAGGGGAACCGGACGCATATGATTCATGGGGAGTATGGTATCCAACCATCTATGAACGTGATGGTATCATTCATCTCTGGTATGAAGGCGGCAGGTATGACGAGAATAACCTTTATCATGCAAGTATAGGCTACTGTTATGGCAAGGTAGATGAATTGGATTCCCTGTTTAAGTAAATTATAAAAAAGAGTCTCAAACCTTCAAACAGGAAAACCGTGTAAGATAAACTTACGCGGTTTTCCTGTTTGAACAGCGTCATCAGTCCCCTCTAAAGCTCGTCTCACTCCCCATGGCCGTGGCCTGGCATGCTGCATCCCGGGGCAGGGCCAAGATCATAATCAAACTTTACCTTTCGGCTATGAAGTTATTTCAGGCTTGTACCATTCATAATTATGATTGCACTGGGCATGATAATGAAAAGCAGAGCAAAACCAATATGAGAAATAAATGTGTTGTGATACTACTGCACGCCAGGCTTTACATTTGGGCTTTTCAGTTGAATTCCTTTCAGATGCAACAGGGACGCTTCAGATATCAAACTATGCCGGAAATGTTACTGCCGAAGAATTACACAGAGCAATACTTGTTACCCAGGCAATGAGACTTAGTAAGGTTTCATCTACGGATGAATGGGTTGAAAATATTATTTGCTCATTTATATGAGGGAGAGAGGAGAACCTAACTTAGAAAACCGAAAATATTTTCTTGACAAATGAGGGCACTATACTTTTTCTTCCGGTTCCGCGTAATACAAAGCTATTCAAAGAAACCTATAAGCGAAGAACATCCGTTGAAAGGACACAGCCAAAAAAACACTGCATTTTTATATTTCAGGAGCTCATTAGCTGTATAGCTTCTGATTTCTCTTTGCATAATTTTGCGGTATAATAGGACGGTAGTTATATTTCTGGAAGCCATTGAAACAAGACCCATAAGCGGATATGTCTGCCCATGTTGACTTTTTGGAGCTCAATTATTCTGATGCCTCTCCGTAGGTTGAACTGACAGTATAAGTGCAAAGAGGAGGATGTAAACCATGAAAAAGTTAATTTGCCTGGCACTGCTTTTATGCCTGCTGCTGAGCCTGCTTGCTGGCTGCGCATTGGACGCAGGTTCGCAATCATCAACCGGTACCTCGAAAGAAAGTGAACCGGTCGGAACGGTGGAACCTGCGCCGGGCGAGGAAATACAAAAGGCCATCGATCTCGGTTTTGTGCCGGAGAGCTTGCGCGGAGATTATGACGCGCAGATCACCTATACCGAGTTTTGCAGCATACTGGACAACCTTATCTCTGTTGTGCGCCCCGATTGCCTTGATAATTGGAAGAAAGCATCGTCACGTTACCGCAGTTCCCGCCATATTATGAAGCGTGCCGAAGGTATGCTTGTATTTCTTTATGCCGCAGAATGTGCGGAATTTGACACCGTCGGCTACCAATACAAATATGCTTATGAGGTTTACCATGAGAACGCTAATGAATTCTATAGCGACGGAGCCACATGGGAGTATCCGCTGTTTCCAAACAGATGGGATGCTTACCATAATGACGATTTGACCGGCACCGGCTACGAATGGCGAAACGGTCAAAGCTATGTGAACAACGCTGTATGGTTTGCGGAATACCGCTCATATGGCAACGGCAAAACCTACTTTGAAGCCAACGATAATTATTTTCTGGATTTGGGTGGTGCCTTTACCCGCGGAGATGCGATTCGTGCCGTGGAACGGTTGTATGAAAATGTGCGGTTCCTCGACTATATACCCACAGAGACAGTTGCTCTCGGAGCTGCGCCAGAAACATTGGAACTGGCCGCAAAGATGCCAAAAGTCTCTTATAACAATCTTCCCGCATGGAAGGGCTACACAATTTCCGGCAGGCATTGGGCTCCCAACGATGACAACAGCGGCATGCTGTACACCGAGGACATGGTTAAAAGACTCAGCGATGCAGGCTTCAACTTTGTACGCGCACCCCTGGACTTCAACTCAATCTTTATAGGTACCGACATGAGCCAGGCCTGCGTTGCATTTGTTGAGACGATGGACGATCTTGTAAACTGGTGCGCTCAATACGGTGTCCACTTGTGTTTCGACCTGCATGAGATGCCCGGATTTTCTACGGATGGCAGTGACGAAACCATCCTGTTCCAAGACGAAGCTACCCAGGAGCTCTTCACTGCTTTTTGGGGCTTTATGGCAGAGCATTACAAAGATGTACCGTCAAATCTCCTCAGCTTTAATTTGCTCAATGAGCCCCACGGCGACAATGTGACAGATGAAGGCTATTCGGCTATCATGCTTAAAGCAATAGATGCCATTCGTGCTGTTACTCCGGATCGATTGATTTTTGTCGATATGCTTGGCGCAAAAAAAGGCATTCCCGTAGAGGGCTTGGCTGACGCTCAGGTTGTCCAGACGGTACATCCCTATTTCCTGAACAACGGAACACAAAATTGGCCAAGTTATAACATTTACGGTCATGTCCTTGACAGCAATGGAGTGTTGACGTTAAAAGGAAATTTCCCTGCCGGGACGGAAATTTTAGTCGATATTTCCATGTCTCACTCTGTCAGTACGCTGACCTGGGCTTCCGATAATACTTTAAATGGTGAGTTTACCATTGGTGGCGAGGCAGTAGGGGAGGGTGGCTGCATAGAGATTCTTGAAGAAGGCACTGATGGTGAATGCCGCAGCTATGAGAATAAAATCTGGACAACGGTTTTGAAGGATGCCTGTTCAGAGCTGAAACTAAAGCAAACAGGTGATGGCTGTTGGTATATGTTGGACAGAATTACAATAACTTTTCCAAGTGACCAGGTTACTTTAATCGCAAGCAGAGAATATGTTACCACCGAGAAGGCTCCTGTTCTTACAATCAATACCGACGGTACGATTACGGCTGCCGATAAAGACACGCTGCTTACTTTGGATAAAAACACCTTGAAACAGCAATTCCAAGAGTATGCCGATTTTTCAGCCAGAACAGGTGAAGCTGTCATGGTACAGGAGTTCGGTTTCGGCGGTACAATTGCTTATGATGCAACGCTGTCCGCTGCGGAAGATTTCTTCTCGGTATTGGATGAATTCAATATTCCATGGTGTTCCTGGAACGATGATTATGGCCTGTGGGTCAATAACGCATTGGTTGAGAGCCAAAAACTTTTATTCGAGAAAGATATCCTTCGGAATGGAGCGGTATATGAGGATCTAGGCGGCGGCTGGCTGCTGGATACCGGCCTGATGGAGGTATATAAACGGCACATGGAATGACTAATTTGATGTTGAAAAGCTGGCTGCTTGTAATAAATTGAGATAGCATTACAATTCGGACAAAGTGATCATTTTTATGTTTGATAACTATATCATTGACGACTTGTCTATACAAGTTAGTTTCACTTTATCTAATAAGACGTATACCATAAGAAATAAAGCATAAAAGCCCGTTTGCTTTATTAACCGATAAAGCAAACGGCTTCTTACAAATGTTTAAATTATGATAAGAGAACATAAGTGCAAAACTTATATCCTCTTGGTCATTTGATTCTTTGAGTATGATATGGATAATACGCAGTTTGTAATTAATAAAGAATATGAAGTAGATATAATGCAGACTATGCTTATACTTCCGTATCAATTAAGAACTTCAAAAGTAAAGCTACAAGGCTTCTCACCATTTGTATTTAGAGGAGATGAATTAATTTCTTTCAATTTCAGCTTTACACCCAAAGCGTTTTGATAATGATATAAAAAGTGCCCTGCACAACAACCGCAGTATGTAGGTGAAACTGAAAAAGGCTGTTTCAAGTTTTTAATTGAGCCACAGGAACAAGTGTTTTTACCTGCGTGAACTCCATTTTGATAATCGTCAAATGTAATCGTAAATGTACCATCATCATTCAGATAGGGCGACATCATATATGGAATACTTGATATCAATGCAAGTTTTTCAGAAAGAGTTTTGTTTCCATGTTCTTTTGCAAACGCCTTACAATCCTTGTCACGTTGACCTCCCTTACAACAACCCTGTTTTTCCATAATCGAAAGACATTGCTCCTTTGTCAGTAACTCATCCATTTTTTCAATCATTGAAATAATATTAATCGGATTGTTGCAGTCGGCCTCAAAGTCTATTTGTGCCATAATTCCATCGTCAATTTTTTGCTTTTTCATTGTATCTCTAACCTTTTTTAATGTCGGCATTTTTATACCTCCACGATTAATACTATTATTAGTACTTCACAACTTATTTTCAGCGTACCTTAATTGGTACATAAATGTCAAGCTGATGGTATCCAAGTGCAGCCTTAATCTCGGGGGTTGGATTTACCATATGGCAGAGTGTTCGATGACCAGGTCGCTCGTCAAGCTCAAATCCGCTGGTTTCCAGCCATTTTTTAATACCTTCATAAACTCTGCCATTAATGTCGTCATCTCCATCCACAGACATGGCGGCTGCATACAGCCCACCTTTGAACTCTATGATTTCATATGGCTCTACATCTGCTTCCGTTACCCAGTCTTCCACAGCCCAAATCCAGACTGCCCTCATATCTTCCTCGAATGAAAGAAAATCGGGTGCACCATATATTAGTTTTTTTACTAGATGGTTGTGTTCTTCCTGCCATTGCTGAAAAGCACCAAAAACATTGTCTATGGTGTCCAGTCCTGACGAAAACGCCTTGAAGGGGTTAATTTGAATAATTCTGACCTCAGGAGCTCTTTTCATCTTTTCAGTCACATCAAATAGCCGGTTCTTATTGGATGGGTTGCCGCTGTAAGAGACATTGACAAGCTGTCCTTCAATTTCCTTCGCCTTTTCATAGAGCATCTTTACATCAGAATCATTTCCAAAATCAGCTTTCTCTATTTGATGGATAAAATCTAAAACAATCTCTTTCAATTCATGTAGAAGTGCAACTTCACCATCAATATCATCTACTTTTTTACCCAGCACCTCCAAAACAGCTTCAGATCCTGAAGTGCTGAATATACGTTGAATATCCTTAATGCTGATGTTAAGCTTACGTAAAATTAGGATCTGTTCTAATCTTTTAACGGCAATTTCATCATACAGCCTGTATGCGTAATCGTTGCTTCTGGTGCTGGTTATCAACCCCATATCCTCATAATAGCGCAATGTTCTGGCAGATATGTCATACTTGGACGACACATCTCTGATCTTAATCAGTTCGTTCATAATGATCCTCCTTGTCGCTGGTCTACATTAAGTATAAACGCTTCCCCAACGACAAAGTCAATAGTCAATAGAGAAAACTAAAATTTATATTCAATTATTATATTAACAGAGTTCAGAAAAATCAGTTATTTGCGAATGTTGAAAATTTATAGGCTTATTAGAAAACTCACTAGAAAAAACAAAAAAATTGGGATTCACCATTAATTGGCAAACCCCAAGCCCTTACAGAATGGCGGAGAGAGAGAGATTCGAACTCTCGGAACGGTATTAGCGTTCACACGATTTCCAGTCGTGCGCCTTAGACCAGCTCAGCCATCTCTCCGTATGACCGGGTCATTCAATTTACGGCACTTTCTGCGCCGCTTCACTATTTTACAATAGAAAGCTTTCATTGTCAAATAGAAAATAGCGGCACAGCCTGCCCTAAACCCTCTGTAAACTCTTAGAAAATAGCAGTACACAACCTTTCGTAAGCCCTCATCAAGCTCTCAGTGGACTCCTAGAAAATTGCGGCATACAGCACTACCGAAAATAAAACGCTTGATAAGGTGCCAATCAGGTAGTACTCGGCGAAATCCTGGTTTTTTACGATATTGTCATACCGTGCAATGGATTTGGCAGTCAGAATCAGGCCGATTGCCGAATACTGCTGGATGCTGATGAATATGACTATCAGAATTCGTTCAAGGAACCCGATAATTGCACCGGCCCTTTTGTCCAGCTTGCTGCTGGAGGATGCCGAAATTGACGGGTTTTCCCGGCTATCCGGTTTATAATTCGCGAAAAGCTTAATAAATGTAACATTCGCCGGCTTGTAAATGCATAGGATCAACAGAAACCATTTGAGCAGCGGAACTGCAGCAATACCGAGCGGTGTGAAGAACCGGGCGAGGGCGGGACTTATCTGTATTTTTCCGAAAAAACTACCGAAGAACAGGACGATGGCCAGTATCGATATGATATGTAAAGACTGATCAACCAGATAAATCGTCCAATCCTTTACTTTCAATTTATCTGCACATAGCTTGTGGAGACCGGACTTATAAAAGCCGAATTTCAGCAGATCAATGCCTAAATGGGCTGCGCAGGGTATTAGCCAAAAAACCCCGTGACGTAAAGACAAGCCGGTTATTGTGAAAATCACTGCGAATGGAATAGAGTAAATAAGTGCATGATAAATCAGCCTGCCGAGGTTTTTGTTTTTGCTGCGGGCTGTTTTGTCGGATTGCAGATAGAAGTCGCCCAGTACATGGGCGGTAAAGCATAGCAGGAGTAAATTACTCAGCATCACGGTCACCCCACTTATTTATCAGAATTTTATGGATTGTTTTGCGGGCATACAGATAATCATAGTACCCTGCGTTCTTAAACCGGCGCTGAACGCTGGATTGTGCCAGATTAAACTTGGATGCAATCTCCCGCTGGCTTTGGTTCGATAGCATATCTTCCTCTATCAGTATACGCTGCTTGGATGTCCATTTGCTCTCAATAAAGGTACACAGACACAGGTTACTGTTTACGAGATCGAGTATGGCCGAATCCAGTTCGGCGCCAATTTTAGAATCCATACTGGTACTCATTTTCCCTTTTTCGCCGGATTTAATGTCGTTAATCGCATTACGGGCATGGTGATATGCCGGGCCGTCAGCGCCGATGGCCATTTCTCTGTTGATTTCCGTTTCGATCATACCTGCACCTATGCCGAATCGAACCTTGACAGGGAATAGACGGAACTTGATCCTGGACAGAATATCGAGAAGATGCTTCGGCGATGTCAGCAGTCCTTGAAACTCGTCGCCCAGAGTAATGATAAAGTTGGCGGCGATGGTGCTGCTGAAGTCCATATTGATTTGCTCCAGCACCTCAGCCAGCTTTTTCTGAAATCCGGATCGGTCCTTAATACTTTTTGAGTCTACGACATCCCCAATAACAGCAAAATACATAATAACACCTCGAATCTATCATATCACAGGATATGCCAAGAATCAACCAAGTGATGCAATTATAAGTGCATATTATTAGGTGATGCATATATGAGTGCATGAATAATCAAGATGCAGCCTATTATGCATCATATGACATCTGATGAGCAAGCTGAGCAAATTCAGCAATTGCAGCAAAACGGGTATAATCAGCAAATATCGCAAGCCGAGCAAGCTGCCGGCGCAGATCACTGCATTGCCTTACAATATAGGATAGCCTTGCGGCATATCTGTAGTTTATAGTACAATGGAAACATCGGACAGGGCTGTTTACGAGAGGATATGGGATGAACCGTTATAAAAGAATGTTTTTAAAGCTTTTGTCTTATCCCCATAGAAATCTGAAAAAGTACTACAAGGTTTATCGCAAAATATTGACGGCGGTAAATTTCTATTTCAGACCTATGTATAAGCTAATGGATCACAAAATCATGGTAGGGGACAGGGAAATTCCGGTGCGCATTTTCGCTCCCCCTAAAAATAAGGCTTCCGGTATCCTGATCTTTTTTCACGGGGGCGGATGGGTGACGGGTAATATTGATTCTTACACGAATGTTTGCGCCAATATGGCAAAACAGACAAAGTGCTCGGTAATCTCCGTCGATTACCGTTTGGCTCCGGAATATCCTTTTCCTTCAGGGCTTGAGGATTGCTACCATGCAGTGGAAGAAATTTTCCGGAATCTTGATTTGCTGCACTACAAGGCGGAGGATATTACATTGATCGGAGATAGTGCAGGAGGTAATCTGGCTGCAGCTGTTTCGCTGCTCGCGCGGGACCGGGGCGAGTTTTTGCCCGGGAGACAAATTCTGATCTATCCGGCTACTTACAATGATCACACAGAAAAATCTCCGTTCCCATCCGTACATGAAAACGGGAAGGGCTATCTGTTGACTGCAAAACGCATACAGGAGTATATGGATTTGTATGCTCCGAAGGAAGAGGACAGGCTCAGTCCGTATCTCGCACCGCTCCTGGCAGAGGATTTGTCCAATCAGCCGGATACCCTGATCATTACGGCAGAATTCGATCCGCTCCGGGATGAAGGGGAGGCTTATGGAATACGTTTGAAGGAATTTGGCAATCATGTGAAAATGCATCGTATGAAAGATGCGGTTCATGGCTTTTTTTCACGACCATGGGAGTCGGAGTATG
>JAEZLF010000133.1 GCA_023435925.1 Bacillota bacterium | reverse complement strand
GAAGTGGGGGAATAGCGGAGGCTGTCAGCAGAATGTGCTTTGGAAACATGATGGGCATTGAGTTAAAAAGTGACGCAAGCAATATGGAGCTGTTTGTTCCACGATATGGCTCAATTGTACTTGAAATAGCAGATTCCGATTCTGTTGAAACCCTGCTGAACGGTTTAAAGTACCGGGTGATCGGACAAACCATAAGCGATCCGCAGATTTGTCTTTGCCAGCCGACAGCCGAGGGCAGAGGTAAAAGGACTATTCTGAATTTGAGCGCTGTTCTGAAAAAATGGCAAGAGCCTTTGGAGAAGATATTCCCCACGGAGACGAAGCTTCAAGCGTATGAAATCAAGACATTCAGCTTTCATGCTGATACGGATGCTGCTACTAACAAAAGCGGCATCAGCCATAAAACCTTGGATAATGCCGGTATGTCCGGTAAGCCTGTGAGTATGTCGCTGGCGAAGCCCAGGATATTTATACCGGTTTTCCCGGGAACCAACTGCGAATGTGATACGGCAAAAGCCTTTGAAAAGGCTGGCGGAATAGCTGATGTATTTGTCGTGAAGAATCTTGTACCTGCGGATATTGAAGAAACGATTCAAGTCATGAGAAGTAAAATTTCTCAGAGCCAGATTGTTATGCTGCCGGGTGGATTCAGTGCCGGTGATGAACCGGAAGGATCCGGCAAGTTCATTGCCACAGCTTTCCGAAATCCTTATCTGAAGGAAGCCGTCATGGATTTACTGAAAAACAGAGACGGCTTGATACTGGGCATCTGCAACGGATTCCAGGCATTAATAAAACTGGGACTCTTGCCATATGGAGAAATCGGTGATATTGGTCCGGAAAGCGCGACATTGACCTTTAACGCAATAGGCAGACACGCATCCTGCATGGTGCGCACAAGAATTGCTTCCAATAAATCGCCCTGGTTTAGTAATGTAAAGACAGGCGACCTGCATACCATTGCAATATCCCATGGAGAAGGGCGGTTTGTTGCATCGGAGAAAGAAATCGAAGCATTAGCTGCAAACGGACAGATTGCAACCCAGTATGTAGATCTTTCCGGTAATGCAACCTATGATATCCGTTATAACCCCAATGGCTCCATGTACGCTGTTGAAGGGATTACCAGCCCTGATGGCAGAGTGCTTGGGAAAATGGGACATTCGGAGAGAATGGGCACCAATGTTTGTAAAAACGTGCCCGGAGAGAAGGACCAGAAACTGTTTGAGGCTGGTGTAAGCTATTTCGGGTAAGCAGCTCTGTTTGTATTTATATTCTTAGAAACGATGTGTTATAATGTCCTCAGAGTATGAACTATGGCTGAGGACATTATTTGCCTCCGGCAGAATCGACTGTTTCATCCGATCTTTATGATGGAATACTATTACCATCCTATCAAAAGGAGGTTTTGGCATGAAGGATAAGAAAATGAAAATATTATTTGTTTCCGCAGAAATGTCACCCTTTGCAAAGACCGGCGGGCTTGCAGACGTCGCAGGGTCTCTCCCTGTCGCTCTGGCAGAGCTGGGGCACGATATCCGCGTGGCGATGCCGAAGTTTCGGCTGATAAAAGGGGATTTTCAATATGTGACCGATTTTCCGGTACAGATTGACAACAGAGTGGAAACCTGTATCATACGCAAGACTGAAATCCCATTCAAAGCACGGGGTGCAGCGAAAAGCTTACCGGTCTATTTTACCGATAGCTACACTTATTTTGACAGAGAAGGAATCTATGGTCATTTTGATGATGTCGACCGTTTTGTGTTTTTTTGTAAGGCTGTTTTAGGAATGCTGCCTTTGATTGGTTTCAAGCCGGACATCATCCACTGCAACGACTGGCATACCGGTCCTGTCAGTCTGCTTCTGAAGGAGCAATATGCTCATGATGCATTCTACAATAGCATTTCGACAGTCTTTACAATACACAATCTGGAGTACCAGGGCAATTTTTCAAACTACGCCCTCAATCTTCTGAACATGGGATATGATATTTTTACCTCAGAAAAGTCAGAGTTTTACGGTATGTTCAGCTTTATGAAAACAGGCCTGGTGTATTCCGACATCATCAGCACGGTGAGCGCCGTGTATGCGAAAGAGATACAGACGCCCCAGTATGGTGAAAGGCTGGACGGACTTCTGTTAAAGCGAACCAATGATCTATATGGTATTCTCAATGGCATCAGCTACGAAGAATTCAATCCGGAGACGGATAAAGCCATTGCGAAGAATTATTGTGCAGCTTGCTATAAAGACAAAAAAGAAAACAAAGCGGCGCTCCAGAAGGAAATGGGACTACCAGTCGTCGATGTTCCTGTTATAGGGCTCATATCAAGGCTGTCAGGACAAAAAGGACTCAATCTGATTATTGAAAAAATAGATGATATATTGGCAAAAGACGTCCAATTTGTGCTGTTGGGCTCAGGAGATGATTACTATCAGGAGCAATTCAGAAGGATTGCAGCTCAGTATTCCGGCAAAATTGCCATTCACATCGGATTCAATGCCCAACTGGCACAGCGGATTTATGCAGGCAGTGATATGTTCCTGATGCCGTCGCGTTTTGAGCCTTGCGGGCTTGGACAGATGATCAGCCTGCGCTATGGTACTATTCCCGTGGTAAGGGCTACAGGCGGGCTGGCCGAAACCATCACAGACTATGACAGTGACAATGAGCAAGGCAATGGCTTCACGTTTAACCAGTTTTCCTCCATTGAGATGCTGGATGCCATTGAAAGAGCACTGAAGGTATATCATGATAAGCCTGACGAGTGGGATAAGCTGGTTGTCAGAGCACTTGAAGCTGATTTTTCCTGGGACAGATCAGCTAAAAAGTATGAAGACTTATATAAGGTGGCTTTGAAAAAGAGGACGAAGGAATGACAAAAAAGCAAAAAGTATTAAAAATAATTGAGCAATTTGAAGAAATGTATCCCGATGCGGATTGTTCCCTTGAATATAAGGATCCTCTGCAGCTGATGATAGCAACGCAGCTTGCAGCTCAATGTACGGATGCGCGGGTCAACATGGTGACAAAGGATCTTTTTCAGAAATATAAGACGGTTGATGATTTTGCCAATGCAGATTTGCTGGAACTGGAGCAGGATATTCGGTCAACCGGCTTCTACCACAATAAAGCCCGCAACATTATCGCTGCCTGCAGAATGCTGATTACGGACTTTAACAGAACCGTCCCCTCAAATATGGAGGACTTGCTGAAGCTGCCCGGAGTAGGGAGAAAAACAGCAAATCTACTACTGAATGATTGCTTTGGCATACCCGGCATCGTGGTGGATACCCACGCCAAGAGATTGTCAAACAGAATTGGTCTGACAGAGCATGAGGATCCGGAAAAGATAGAATACGATTTGATGAAGATTGTTCCGGTGGAACATTGGGGCAGTTTTTGCCACCAGTTGGTCTATCATGGAAGAGCTGTTTGCAATGCCAGGAAGCCTCAATGTGAAATATGTAGAATCCGGCCCTATTGTAATTATGGTCAGTGAAGCTGGCGGCAGCCGAATGGATAAAGGATCGTATGGAGAAGGAATTCTGCATTTTTTTGTCGAATGTATTTAAATGTAATATCAGTGTCAAGACATACCGGCTTGAACATTTTTGTGTTAAATGCAGATAGAAATTCCATTCCGGATAAAATATGAGGGAGCAGTCCATGATGTATTCTGGTGATGAAAAAGTGTCTATGATCGATGAAACCGGCAGCAAAGCAAAAGCGGCCGAAAGCGGCCATACAAAATCAACAGGCAGCAAGCGAAAGAATACAGCTGCCGCCAAAAAGCCAGGTCGTACTTCTGGTAAAAAGGGCGGAGTTATAAAGCTTGCTGAAAACTCTCCAGCAGGAAGAAAACAGATTGAGGGAATTTTACCGGAGGAAGTAGTATTTGCTTTAGATATCGGCACCAGAACCATCGTTGGTGTGGTTGGCATACAAGAGGAAGAATGCTTCAGGGTCATCGCAACAGAGGTATGCGCCCATAAACACAGAGCCATGCTGGACGGTCAGATTCACGATATTGAGCAGGTTGCCGCAGTTGCCTCAGCTGTTAGGGAAAAGCTGGAATCACGATTGGGCTTCAAGCTGAAAAAGGTTGCAATAGCAGCGGCCGGCAGGGTGCTCAGAACATGTCAGGTTCGTGTAGACAAGGATCTGGAGCAGGGACGGGAAATCGATGCAGAATTGATCAGCAGCCTTGAAATTGAAGGAATTCAACGCGCGCAGATGTTATTGGATGAGGACATGCCATCAGAGGATAAAACGCAATTCTATTGTGTGGGCTATAGTGTGATTAATTACTATTTAAACGGTTATATCATTACCCGGTTGGCCGGCCACAAGGGAAAGAGCATGGGAGTTGATGTTCTGGCAACCTTCCTGCCGCTTATCGTTGTGGATAGCCTTTACACGGTAATGAGCAAAATTGGACTGGAGGTCTCCAGCCTGACACTTGAGCCTATTGCCGCCATTAATGCGACGATCCCGCAGGATCTGAGGCTTCTGAATCTTGCGCTGATTGATATTGGAGCGGGAACCTCGGACATTGCTCTTACTAAGGAAGGCAGTGTAATCGCTTATGCCATGGTGCCTCAAGCAGGGGATGAGATCACCGAAATGATTTCACAGCACTATCTGGTGGATTTTAACACCGGCGAAAAAATTAAAATTGCCCTTTCGCAAAAGAAGGACAATATTGTTTTTACCGACATATTAAAAATAAAGCATTCTGTTACTAGGGAAGAAGTTTTAAAGGTCATTGAGAGTACAATGCAAATGCTTGCCTCCACGATTGCCCAAAGGATACTGGAATACAACCACAAAGCGCCTAATGCTATTTTTCTGGTAGGAGGAGGCAGCCGGACACCCGGGCTTTCGGAGATGATTGCAAAGCAGCTGGAGCTGCCGGCAGAGCGGGTGGTCGTCAGAGGAAGAGATGTTATCAGGGATATTAAGTTCAGTGACAAAAACCTGCATGGCCCGGAATCCATTACACCCTTTGGAATTGCGTTAACCGCTCAATTATACAGAGGCAAGGATTTCATGACGGTCAGTGTGAATGAAAGAAAAATAAAGCTCTTCAACTCGAAGAAGCTTACCGTTGCAGATGCACTTATTCTATTCGGCTTTGACGCCAGCCAGTTGATTGGCCGGACCGGAAAGGGAATCAGCTTCTTCGTGAACGGAGAGAAGAAACAGATTCGTGGTGAATACGGAAAAGCTGCTGAAATTTTTGTTAATACGAAGGTCGCCAGTCTGGATACCTCAATCGCCTATGGAGACAATATCAGGGTGATTCCGGCAGAGGATGGGAAGGATGCTGCTGTAAAAATACTTGACCTTGTACCGAAGTATAAGATGGGGAGGGTTCTGCTAAATGGGAATCCGGTTGATATCAGCACCATTGTCCATGTAAATGGTAAGCACGTGAGTAAAGATGAGCTTGTTCACGATGGCGACCTGATACAGATTTCCGGAATCCATACGCTGAAGGATTTGCTGGATGCAGGAGGTTTGGATGAAAAGCTTTGCGGTATCACCTTGAATGGATCCTCCGATTACGAATTGAATTATGTCCTGCAAGATGGGGATGAGGTATCTTGCGTAGAAAGAAGGGATACTTCTTCAGCTTCTGACAGGTCTACTTATGCTGCTATAGCTCCGGCGGCTTATACAGCGACAGTTCCCGTCAGTACAGCTAACCCTCAGAAGGCTCCCGTTGCTGCAGATTCGCCGAATAGTACGCTTGCGGTACCAATTATTTTGGATTCGCTGAATAGTTCCCAGGCAGCTCCGGATATTGGATCGGCTCATTTATCCGATTTATCATCCGGTTTCCAGAGTAGCAGTTCAGGTGTTGAGGTTAAAGTGAACGGACGAAATGTCGTTCTAAAGGAAAACAGAGCGCAGTACATATTTGTTGACATTTTCAATTATATCGACTTTGACCTGACGAAGCCCCAGGGAACAATCGTATTGAAGCTGAACGGAAAGCAGGCCGCATTTACGGACGTCATCCGATCGGGAGATACCATAGAAATTTATTGGAATAAGTAAAAATGTAAATAAAAGGACAGACACCAAAAAAGAAGGTTCAAGTAATATAATACTATCACACCTTTTTGAGGGGGAGTCTGCCGATGAGAATAATGGTTGTTAAAATGCCCAGGTTTTTTGGAAGCCTGATCAAAAAAGTACTTAGAATGGGCTGAAATACTTCAGCTTGCACCGCTATAACCTTCACGAATCATATCCACAAATCAAAGCGACATAAAAAAAGCGTTCGTGCGCCTTTTTTATGTCGCTTTGATTTTTGTTATCAGTAAACATTCATTCCATCATTATACTGCTCTGGTAACCTTGTTTGAACGCAGGCATCTCGAACATACGTTAACGGACTTTGGAGTGCCGTTTTCGACGATTCTGACCTTTTTAACATTGGGCTTCCAAGATCTGTTGGTCCTTCTTACCGAGTGGCTGACATTATTGCCATACACAGTATCCTTGCTGCAAACATCGCATTTTGCCATCTATATTACACCTCCTTCAAAAGGGTGTTATTCCTAAAATCCCACAAAGCATAACTATTTTAACACATATCCACTAATGCCTGCAAGGACTTTTTGAAATTGTGTAAGTTTATCGATTGGATCTATATGCGGATCTATATGCATGTAAAAATTAGGAGATAAATACAGTATTAGGTGATATATGATTGAATGAGTTAAGACATTGTGCTATAATTTACTAAATATGGATTATATACTATGATTAAGTACAGAATTCATGGACAAATGATGCTATGAATTTGAACCTTGAAAAATTAATACGTTAGAAAGATTCTGTTCATAAAGCGTACAAAGCCGGAACGACAATCGGACACATCGATGCTAGCATCAATTATAGCGGAGGAAGCTCTGCAAATAATGATGAAAAGGTCGTGATTTTATGTGTCCTAATTGTAATTATTCTTGCTCGGAAGGTTGCATATCCACTTGTTATGGATGCACAGGTTCATGTGGTATGAGCAGCTGTTCAAGTGTATGCGGAGGTAATTGTTCGGGAAGCTGCAGTGGAGGGTGCTCAGGGACGTGTACTGGAGGCTGTGGTGGATGTCTGGGCACATGCAGCGGCAGTTGTAGTGGTTGCTCAGGCACATGCAGCGGCAGTTGTAGCGGAGGATGCAGCGGTTGCTCAGGCACATGCAGTGGCAGTTGCAGTGGCTGCTCAGGTACATGCAGCGGAAATTGCAGCGGCTGTTCGGGTAGCTGTCAGGGTTCCTGCACGGATTGTACCGCTCTTTGCGGAGACAACTGTATAGGAGGCTGTTATGGAAGCTGCACTGGTTGCACAGGCACATGTGCGTATGCTTGTACTGATATCTGCACCGGAACTTGCGGGGGAAATTGCAGCAGTTGTACCGGAACATGTACAGGCTGTACCGGAACATGTACGGGTTGTACTCAGGAATGCGGGGAAAGCTGCCAATACTCGTGCTATACTACCTGTGCCAACACCTGTACCGACTCTTGTGTAAACGGCTGCGGCGACAATTGCATAAATGGATGTACATCAGACTGCGGAGGGAACTGTGTAACCACATGCGGAGATGCATGCGGAGGTACGTGTGTAGCACTCTGTGTGGATGTGAACAACGGCAGTGATCCGGGAGGCGGAGGTGACCCGGGTGGAGGTGGTGATCCCGGCGGAGGCGACCCCGGTGGGGGTACTACACCACCAGCTTTAGGTGATATTAACCTATCAATAACAGGAAGTGGTGCAAAAAATGGAGTTCTGACAATTAACACTATCTGTCCCAATGCACATCATATTGCTGTAAATATAGTATGCAGCGATGCGGGTGTTAATCTTTGGTTCACCAGTGAAACAGAGGTATATAGCTTTACTTATACGCCTACTTTGACCGGTACGTACACTGTTACAGCGGCAGCAAGGAATACTGCTGGTGAAAATGACCCCGGCACGGAAAGAAAAGAAACCTCAGCCAGTGTAACTGTTTTTTCGGAAAGCCTGGTTCTTGGCGACACAGGAGCAGAGGTTACCGAGCTGCAGCAAAACCTTATACTGGTAGGGTACAGTCTGAATGCAACAGGCATTTTTGATACGGCAACCGATTCAGCCGTAAGATTATTTCAGAGTTTAAGAGGAATCGACATCGATGGCATTGCGGGGCCCGAAACAAGAAGCAAGCTTTCTACTGTAGTTGGCCATAAGAATGCGGGCTGGCTATCCAGAGGCATGATTAGTACAACTGTCCAACTGCTACAGAATAACATGAACACACTAGGATATAGTTGTGGAACTCCAGATGGAAAGTTTGGCTTAAGCACTTACAATGCAGTGTTTTCTTTCCAGGAAGCCCAAGGGTTATATCAAGACGGTATCGCTGGGCCTGCTACGATGAATGCCATTAACGCTGCATTAAATGCACCTATCGGCACTATTCAAATTTCTTATTTCTCAAGTAATAGTGTTACATTGAGCATAACTAATGGCGCAGGGAAGAAGGTCAGAGTAATCCACGGCATTACATCGACAGACGTTCCAATCAAAGCGTCGGAAGCAAGCGCTGGAGTGAAAACAATATCTGATCTGTATTCCGATACAGTCTATATGTTCAAATTAATCGCAGCTAATAATAATGAAGAAGCCCGTACTGATGAGATAAGGCTACCTCATGAGAAAACTGTTTTGTATAAAAATGGGTATTTTGTTGTAATAGACAGTAGTAATTCGTCCGCTATATTTGAAAAATTATCGCAAGGTTGGAGTACAACGCGGCCGGCAGGGATACTTGTATTTAAGGATGGGTGCTATGAAGTTATTAGCTCCGCTGAGATGCCAGATTATTTAGCCGACGGTTGGACGACAGATCCATTAACTGCAACTCAGGGGACAGGTGGAACTGGAAATGATTGGGCCTTTGATGATAGCGATGAGTATGGCAGTGATGAACCAGAGCAAATTGATGTTGAAGCAGTACTTGCGGATATTGGACGATCAACTGCAGACTTCTTTATTGGATTAAAAGATAGTTTAGAAGCAAATAACCCCATTTCATGGATAATAACTCAAATAATACAGCACTCATATACCCTTTCAATTCCTGATTCAACAGCATATTGGACCGGAAGATGTATAGGGGACATAGCGTCAATAATAGGTGGAGAGATACTAGTTACAGTAGGATTGGGTTCAGAAGCTGCGGGATTAGCGCTTGACTTAACAGGTGTTGGTGCATTGATTGGCGGGATTGCACTAAATGTAGCGGGTGCAATAGCGATAACTGCAGGTGCAACACAAATGGTAGTAAGCGCAGGAAGTTTGTATAATAATTTAAATAGTTTATATAACGCAGCAAGAAGTAATGGCAATAGTAATAGTGGTGGAAAGTATGTACCTGAGTCAGGTGATTGGAGAGCTACTGGAAAAACTGTAGATCAATTTCTTGCAGAAAGGGGGTATAGTAAGGTTAATAAGAAAATAAAACAACCAGGGAATGTTATACAATATGATATTGTGGATGGAAACGGCAATATTGTCGGAAGGGTAGATCAAAATTTCAGAGTAGATGGTAAGACAACGCCCGCGCACTGTCATTTTAAGAGCGATAATGGTAATATTCACTGGTATTGTACTGATTAACGAGGAGGTGAGTTGATGCACCTTATTAAAAAGAATTCAGAATATAACCTTGTTGGATTCGGTGCAGCGAGTATTGAACAGCAACTTGATATTCTGTATTGCTTTATGGGCGGCCAAAATGATGAGATGCTTTTTCAGCATACAGAAACAAGTCCGGAGCAATTGGACGATGAATTACTGGAAGAATTGAAAAAGTCCGATTTTGAAGGATATTGTTCCGGAACTTACCTGCATAGATATGCTGAGACAAAAGCTCAAGTAGATAAAGAAGTAAAAGAATTACTTTATGAAGCAGCCTTAAAATCGAATTCTTTTTTTGGCAACGATTTGTCAGAGGAAGAATATAAAGACTCTCTGTTTCAAGACTTAATAAACGGCAACCAAGATGGAATTGATAATGAAACTCTTGCCGAGATTAGAGACATAATTTTTTTAAGCTATTGGAACGAAAAAGACAAGAATTATGAAGAGTTTATAAGAGACAGGACTAAGTTTGTTAATTTCGATTTGGTAGTTGGTGAACACATACCATATGATAATAGAGACATCAAAGTCGTTTGGTATGTGTTACATAATCGGCTTGAACTCAAGAAAGTGATTGAAAATGAGGGGAGTTTTACTTTAGTTGTAATTGGTAAAGGAAGTGTTTTTCAAAGCTTTTATTATGCTGTTACAATGGTCGAAGGGCGAGAAACTCATGATCTCATAATAGTGGAGAAACAGGAAGGTTGTTTTGAAAAAGCTGTTCTGCCGAGGATAAAACAAGTTGTTCCAAATCTTGTTATATCTGGCATCTAACAGAATGATATTTGATTTATTAAGTCAAGAGACTAGAGGGGTCTAGTCTCTTGACTTTTATAGTGCGCCCGGCGGGCGCACGTTTCAACGGGTGTAAGTCCCGAGTCCGCCCGGTAGTGGGAAGGACATAGCCAATGGCAAGGGTGTCGTGGGTGACTGCGAATCTGAAGGAAGCCAGATGG
>JAEZLF010000095.1 GCA_023435925.1 Bacillota bacterium | reverse complement strand
TTGGGATAAGCATCCAGCATGGACTTTCTGGCTTCTGTACGGTCATCCTCTACAAGCTCTCCTGCAACACGGAGCCATATACCATCCTTGAACGCACAAATTTCTGCTTTGGGATTAGCATAGAGTTGCTTTGAAACAGGCTTTTTCTTTCCTGTCTGAATGTAAAGCTTACCCTCAAAGATGTGAGCTGTGCCGAAAGGACGGACTCTCGGCTGATTGTCTTCCATAGTAGCAAGATAATAAGTACCGGCTTCCTTCAAAAATTCACATACCTTTTCCATTTGAGAATACCTCCGTTTATTGACTTGGTTGGTCATTTACTAAATGATACAACCGTAAGTATCTTTTGTAAAGCAGACGCGATATTGTACTATATGTTCCGCTGACACCCACTGTAGGATGGTGTTTCCATATTGGGCGAAATATTTTGCTTTGATCTTCCCACGTATGATTTTATGTTATAATATGGGTATATTTTTTGCCGGACATAGTCTTATGAAACGTATGTCATGCTTATGGAGGCCAACATGAAGAAGTCATTTCCCGTCATATGCCTTTTACTCTGTTTTATTTTGAGTGCGTGCTCTCCTTCTGCCCCATCGGCAAGTCCGGCACAGTCACCAAGTGCGAACATATCATCAAAACCCTCACAGAGTGCGGAACCGATTGATACACGGACATACGGCGAGCCGGAGCTCGACCGTGCATTACAGCTTGGTATCGGCGCATACTCCGAGCAGGACGAAGCGGTAACATTTGTGCAGTTTATGAGTATGCTTGACAGGGCTGTGGAACTATCGGACACAGCGAAACTCGCGGAATGGAAAGTCCGATTGCCGGAAGCGCGGAAGTCAAATAAAGCAATGACGCGCGCCGATGCTATGTTTGCGGTGCTTTGCGCAGCGGAATCCTTAGGTGAAAAATTTGCAAGCGCCAATGTTGCGGATTGGGGTGCCATGTGGGAGAAAATAGGCAATTGGGAAGGAAAATCTGCTAAAGAATATGGGGATTCATTGAACTATGATATTTTTCCAGCAACCTTACGGGATGGCACACCGTCCGTACTATTTAATCCTCAGGACGAATCTGAAACCCGATATGGCGACGCGGTCAATTTCGCTACTTGCAAAAGAAAGTCGTTCTATTCCGGGAAAATCATCTTTGATTATGACGAGGCCGACCAAAGTGTAAGAGCCGCCGCACCGCTTCTGTACACGGAGGCATTACTTGCGGCGCTGCGCTTACACGACAGCGGCATAAGCAGCGAACGTGCACTGACAGCCGATGACGAGCAAATTCTGGAGGATGCCGAAGCGCGGAAGCAATCCATTCTTAGTAGCCCCACGACGGTTAAAGTGACGGGTACAACATACTATGTTTCCAATAATGGTGACGATAAAAAAGACGGTAAATCACCCGAACAGGCATGGGCAACAATGGACAAAGTCAACAGCGCCAAGCTAAAGCCCGGTGACGGCGTGTTCTTTGAGCGTGGCGGTCTATGGCGCAACGTCCTATTAAAGTGCCAAAACGGGGTGACCTATTCCGCATACGGCAAGGGAGAAAAGCCGAGATTTTTTGGTTCGCCGGAAAACGGAGCGAGTCCCGAAAAATGGTCGTTGCTGGATGGGACTGCTAACATCTGGGTATTCTATAAGGACATGAAGGAGTGCGGAAATATTGTATTCAACGATGGCGAAAGCACTGCGGTCAAAACGTATGTATATTGGGATATCGGCAGCCAGCGTTATGTCAGTGATTTGTCCATGAGTCAGGAATACTCGCCCTCTGATTTAGAAAACCTTCATTTCTGGAGCGCACTTAACCTGAAGGGTTATAACAATATAAACAATTCAAAAGACTATGCCAACGAGAACCTTGGCGGGTTGAAAATGTGGGAGTGTGACCGCATTGGGAAGCTGTATCTGCGTTGCGATGATGGCAATCCAGGTACTGTCTATAACTCCATAGAGTTCGGGGTGATAGTCGGAAACGGTGATTCCATCGCGATCATTGAAGGTGATTCGAGAGATGTCGTGATTGACAATTTAAGTGTTCGGTACAACGCGAATTGCGGAATTTCCATCAACAGTGGATCGACGCTGCAAAATTGTGAAGTTTCCTTTGTTGGCGGGATAACGTTCTGCTATCGCACGCCAAACGGATGGGAAGCCCAAGGGCATGGGGCGGCGAATGACATTCAAGCGCTTATCGATCGGGCAGGAGATGGTGTAAGTCTGCAAGAAACAAACAGAAATGCTTTGCTGGGGAACTACATACACGATTGTTTTGACAATGCGTATACAAGCGAAACCCCACCGCAAAGCGGTATTACGATAAGCCAAAACCTGTTCGAGCGCTGCGCCACAGGGGTAGGAAACTTAACATCATGGAATCCGGACAATGTAGGGAATAAAGTTTTATTTAAAGACATTCTATTTAAGGATAATTATTGTCTGTACATAGGATATGGCTGGGGAGCAATACAGCATTCTAATCATGAAGGATCAGGACATTTCTATTGGTTTTTCGGCTACAATGCCGATCAACTCAAAAATATACAATATAAGAACAATGTGTTCTATGTGTCAGCAGGCGCATTATTCGCGACACAGGCAGCCAGTATATCCAATGTCGTATTTTCCGGTAACACCTATGCGCAGAATAATTACGGCGCATTATTCAAATTTGATGAGGCTTTGACGCTGTATAACAATGATGCTAAACAGAAAATAGAAGAAGTCCTCGGAGATAAGAACGCGACCGTATTAGGGTTATCCATCGCGCCATGAATAACTCCAGGGCTTGGAGGAATCAGGCAGCTTATCAGAAGAAGTATACAGTAAATCAGAAAACTTTTCACCTTGAAATGCCTTTAAAACGCTTCCGAGAGCGTAGAATATTATTGCAGGGGGGGATAAGACAAGCCCCACTCCCTGCAATAATATATTCAATCAGCCTTCTTTGAATTTCACGCACAGTGATGCTATACTGTTTGCATCTACTTCAAATATGACAGTTTTGCTAGTAACAGAGATGACCCCGGCATTTTTCAACTTTTTTTCATTGATATCTGCAACCCAGGTATCCGATATTGCCTGCGCAAACGTAACAACATCATTATTGTTACGTGCCGGCCTTATCAACGTTAGACAGTGACCTATCTTTTTATTTCATCAATCATGGTCAGATAATTTTCTAAAGGAACATAACTTGTAACAGAGTTGCCGGCGCCAATAGCAAATCTGCCACCCTCGGAACATTCGTCAATTATTTGCCGGACATATTTTCTGAGTTCCAATGGTTCATATGTTGAGAGCTTATGTACATCAACCCCTCCCAACAGTGATACCCTCTTCCCCCATCTTTTTTTGTATTCGCCAATTGGCAATACATTATCCTGGAAGCTGTGTTTCCCATCAATTTTTACATCGTCTATCAGTTCATCCATAATACTGTCAATCTTTCCGCAACTGTGCAAAAAATATAGCTTGTCTGCATCATGTACCTGCTTGGCAAATATTCTATGCCAGGGCAAAAAATATTCGCGAATATCGTCAGGCGCAATCAGGGTCTGGTTATTATACCCAAAGTCTTCACCTTGAAAAATCGCCACCAGCTTGTCAAATTGCAGCAATCGTTCATTATATTCTTTTATGATTTTTCCAAGCTTTTCGGCCACTGCTTTCACCAAATCAGGATCGTCATATAATGCCATGCACATTCCTGTATATCCCATCAGCCTGGAAACATGCTCATAAACTCCACCGGCGTGGCAGGATATGAAACCCATTCCCTCAGGAAGATGACTGCAGATATAATCATGAATATAGAAAGAATCATCCGTGATTTTAGGCCATGGATACTTTTCAAAGTCTTCCCAAGTTTGAATTGGACCTTTATCCAAGCCTTGCCATGCTCTATTATGGTCGCGGTTGCCTTCAGCTGTATCCTTTGTAACCAAAGAAACAGCAGGCAAAGGTGTGCTTACTTCTACACGCACATAGTCATATCCCATGTGATACCAAAAAGCAATCTGGTTATCCAGCCAAAGATTCATTATTTCCATGTCGTCTTTTGAAAACTCCATCTGACCGCCCATATACTCCGTCTTATCTGATTTTTCTATCCATTTTCTCCCTAAATAATCTACTAGAATTTCCTTCATTAAGACATCATCAATAAGATATTCACACATTAAGGGCTTTTCAGGTGTAATTTCACCCTTAATGCCTCTAATAAAATTACTTATATCTGGAGATGGCTTTTTTAAAGAATTAAATAACTGGTTCATATATAGATCCTCCTACAATTAATTTATTTTTTTTCACTCATGGAAACAGCTGCAATAATTATTACGCCCTTAATGATTGCCTGTATATTTGTCTGTACACCCATAATAATCAAGCCGTTAACAATTACACCCATAATCAGCGAACCAATTAAGGTATTTACCATTTTACCGCGGCCTCCTGACATTACCGTACCACCTAAAACAACAGCAGCTACTGCGTCAAGTTCCATTCCGGCGCCTACTTCCGGTCTTCCGCTTTTCAGCCTTGCAGCCATCAGAAGACCTGCAATCGCCGCCATAGCCCCGGCTAAAACGAACACCTTTATTGTTACCTTATCTGCCTTAACCCCTGAATAGATTGCTGCAGTTATATTCCCACCAACTGCTTTCACATAGTTTCCAAATACGGTATAGTGATAAAGCCAAATCGCTATAGCTGACAGTATTATAGTCCAAAGTATAGAGGTCGGAAATCCGCCTACTGAACCCGCTCCCCAAAACTGTGTAAAATTTTTGTCCATAATAATCACTGCTTTGGTATTTGTTATAGTTAGTGCTAAACCACGCGCAATACCCATTGTACCTAAAGTCACAAGAAAAGATGGGATCCTCGCTTTTGCAACGAGAATGCCGTTTACCAGTCCAAAACTTACCCCAACGAGTATGCCTATGATGGAGGACAGTAGAATGCCTAACCCTGCACGCATGCACATTGCTGCGACAACCCCTACCAATCCCACTAAAGCTCCTGCTGAAAGGTCTATGTTGCCTGTTGTAATAACAAATGTTGCACCTAAAGCAATAATCGAAACCATTGCTGTCTGCCGGCCTATGTTTTCAAAGTTACCCGGGGTTAAAAACACATCATTTAGAACCGCAAATACTAAAACCAATCCAAACAGAGCAAAATAAACAAACCAGCTTTGCCACTCAAACTTCTTCTTATTTACGCATACAGAATTATTATCAGACATTACTCACAACCCCTTTGATTATTGATTTGTTTTTATCTTTCATGATTTCACGCATAATGCCTTCCTGATCAATTTCCTCAAACACACCTAATATTTTATAATCATTCATCACCATAATCCTGTCGCTATGCATTAATAATTCCTGCATATCTGAAGAAATCATTATTACGGAATTCCCATGTTCAGTGAGTTCCCTAATTGTCTTATGGATTTCCACTTTGGAAGGTACATCAATTCCAGCTGTAGGTTCGTCAATAATCAATATCTTAGGTTCTGTTGCCAGCCACTTGGAAACAACTACCTTCTGCTGATTTCCTCCGGACAACTGTCCAACTATTTTAAACGGGCTTTCTGTCTTGACTGCATATTTACTTATCATCTGCTCGGCAAATTGACTTTTTTTCTTGTGATTCAAGAATGCACCTTTCTGAAATCTTTTAATAATCGGCAGCGAAATATTGTCCGATATACTATGAATCAGAACCAGCCCTTGTTGATGTCTCGATTCAGGTACCATTGCTATGTGATTTTCCAGAGCATCCTGCACGTTAGCTATATGTACCTTTTGCCCATCAATATAAATTTCTCCCTCATCCGCTCTATCTATGCCGAAAACTATGTTCATCAGTTCAGTTCTTCCGCTTCCAACTAACCCTGCGATTCCCAGTATCTCACCTTTGTATAACTCAAAAGATACGTTACAAAACGTTCCTCTTTTAGAAATCCTCTTCACTTCAAGTACCTTATTTTCATCACTATAATCAATTTTGCGTTTTTCAGCTCTTTGATATAATTCTAAAGATCTTCCGACCATCATTTTTATCATCTCATCCATGGACGTTTCTTTCATGTTTTTACAGCCGATATACTTTCCATCTCTAAAGACAGTAACTCTGTCCGCAATGACTTCCAGCTCATTCATTCTATGAGAAATATAAATAATGCCAACGCCTTCGCTTTTTAATATCCTTATAATTTCAAACAAGTTCCTGGTTTCGTCTTCAGTTAGAGAGGATGTTGGTTCATCAAGTATTAGTATTTTAGGCTTTCCTCCAATTGCCTTCACAATTTCTACTAATTGCTTTTTTGCAGGCGATAAATCCTCTACCATATCAGCAGCAGATAATTGGTCAATATTGAATTTTTTAAAGATCTCTTCTGTTTTCTTAAAAATCTCTTTTCTACTTAGGTAATATTTTGCCTTGCTTCCTTCCTTACTTAAAAAAATGTTTTCTCCAACGCTCAAAAACGGGACCAGGCTCAACTCCTGAAATACTGCTGCAATACAATTATCTGCAGCGTCTAAGGGATCTTTTATACAAACCTTTTTATCTTCAATAAATATTTCGCCTTCATCGATTTGTACAATACCCATCAATGACTTGATAAAAGTAGATTTACCTGCTCCGTTTTCTCCAATTAAGGCATGTACTTCTCCTTTTTTTAATTCGAATTGCACCCGGTCAAGGGCTACAACGCCGGGATATTCTTTTGTAAGGTTTTCAACTCTCAATAATCTGTTTTCACTAGCCACAAGCTCTCCTCCCGTCCCAATGACCTAGTTCATATTCAGAAGAGGCAAATCGCTTCTCCTGAATAAAATATTGAACACCAGAATTTAAAATTTTCAGAATTCACCTGTTAAAATTATTACTGAACTAACCCGCCCTAAGACCCCCACTTTATAGGCGATGGGTGCCAAAAGGCGGCCATCCGGCGTGGATTCGATTACCTTTCAACGGGAGCCGAATCTCACGCTGAAGGCAGTCTTGTTCAATCTAGCAGTTTTGCCATATCATCAGGCAAAGGAGTTTTAAACACTCTAACCCAGCTATCTTTTAGAGAATCCTTTGTCACAATTTCTCCAGGTACTACAACATAAGGAGGTGTTTCTATGCCCGCAAGTGCTGCAACGCCAATCATTGCTTCTGCAATCCCCTGATCATACGGATGCTGCGCTCCGGTCGCCAGCATTGCTCCGCCTGAAGCGATTGAATAAGCAGTATCTTCAGATAAGTCAACTGTAACAACTTTTACGTCTTTTCCCATATTCTCTATAACACCAACTGCACCCATTCCCGGGGCATCCCAAACTGTCCAAAAACCTTTAACATTAGGATGTGCTGTTAATATGCTTTCTGTCGCGGTTGCAGCCGTTTCAGCCCCATCCACTCCTTGCTCAGCCACAATTTTAATGTCAGGATATTTGGCAAACACATCAAGGGCCCCTTCTGTCCTTGCATCTGTATGGAACAAGCTTGACACATATTTCAAGATAGCAATCTCGCCTTTTCCTCCCAAATAATCCACAAGTGCTTGAGCACTTGAAGCACCATTGGCATAATTGTCAGCAGTTCCCATCCCTGCATAAAATTCCGGGGAAGTAAATCCGGACGGAACTGCATCAATCAATGCAATTTTAACTCCCTTACTAATCGCATTTTGCATAATAGGTCCGATAGCTTCTGCATCCAGCACGAAACTGATAATCATATCAGGATCCATTGCTATAATGCTTTCCAAGTCTGATACCTGTTTATCCACTTGCATTTCAGCATCAGTCGTAGCCAATAATTGTATGTTGAATTCGCTAAGAACAGCTTTTATTCCCTGAATTTGCAGCGTAGCCCAATCAGAAGATGTGGTATGTAATGAAATTGCTGCCTTATAGCCAGCCTTTTTGATTTCTTCTGCTTTTTCATCGGAAATAAGAGCCAATATGGCATCCACCCCAACCGGTTTCTCACCATTTGGGCCAGGTGAATCAGCAATCGGCTGTATTGCGCCAGAACCATCATCTACCAATGGCTGAATATTTATGCCGACATCTGAAGCTGACTTGGTTTCCTCTTTACCCACTGTCTCGGTTTTTTTCTCGGCGGATGACTCCGAAGACGGTTCTTTTCCTGCAGTCCCCTGTTCCTTGGCTGAACAGGAAACAAGCAAAGTTACTGCCAGTACCATCACTACACAAAGAATAAGAGCTAATACTTTTTTCATGTTTTCTCCTCCAAATAATTTAATTGTTAGTGTAAAGAAAATTACACTCGGATTATATTGAAATATGCTGTTTTAATAAGCACATAATCAATTTTATTTGCTCTAACTCGTCAACCTTATATTCCCAATTCTCTCTTAACTATCTACTTGAATTACCCTTCATTTGTTTTTGTCGATGTTCATTCTAATATTGTTTTATGTCCATAGCTATCGAGTGAATTTCCGAAGCAGCTTTAATTATTATTTTGATTTATTGCAGATGCTTTAATTTCCATAGGACTTATTATATTGTCAACAGAAATTGGTTAAACACGGATAATGCCTCGCAGCTTAGACAGATTCCAATACATAAACAATCGTAAATGCTGATGACCTACTCCCTAGTCCATAGGCTTAAATCTTTCTTAAAGTCACAGAATATCATATCTTCAACATCCAATTAATTTTGGGGTTAGATGAATTTTAGCTATTTCAACATCCTTATTTTCTATTTGGTTACAAACTATTTTTACTGCCCTTTTCCCAATCTCATCTGCATTCTGATCTATTATGATGGGAGGCTTGTTAATATACCGGGCTAGTTCCATATTCGCATGGTCTGAGTATTCGAGGGAAAAACGGTCAAATGTAGCAATCTCAATATCTTTTGGAATAAAATAATTCAACTTTTGGCATAGTTTCAGTATATAATAAATGTCCATACTTGAAACCAAGCATAATGCTGTCGGCCTATCCGGGCTCGCTAATATTTCAAACATCCTTTGTTCCTCTAGAGGTTTTTCATATTCGGCATAGAACCTTTTCGGAGTCAGCCCTCTTTTAATAATTGCATCCTTGTAGCCCTCGTAACGTTCGATTTGTACAGACGTGTTTCTTGATTTATCGTGAGATAAGAAATATATTTTCCTATGTCCACGCTTAATCAGCTCATTCGTTAGCAGGTTTGCTCCATAATAACCATCGGATGTCACAAAACCGGCGTTTATATTATGAATGTATCTGTCAATAAATACAAACGGATATTTGTCTTGTATCATCGATAAATAAAGTGGTTCGTTTTTTTCATTGTCCGATGGGTTGATGAGCATTCCATCCATCATTCCGGACTTATAAAGTCCCAGGTATCTCCTCTCCAGATCGGGATTTTCCTGTGTATTGTACAATATAATATCATATCCGCGACTTCTAGCCTCTTCCTCAATTGCATCAACTAAAGATGCAAAAAAATCAGTATGAAGTTTGGGCATGATTACCCCGATCATATTTGTTTTACAAGTCCGTAATCCGGCGGCAATTCTGTTTGGAATATAAAGATATTTGTCAGCTATCTCTAGAATCTTTGTGCGGGTTGATTCTGAGACTCTAACTTCTTTATTGTTTAATACCTTTGAAACTAGAGATTTAGAAACACCGGCTTTATCAGCTATAAACTGCAAACTAACCTTGTCCATATCTTCTCCATAGTCATAGTAGTAATTTTTCGAATTCATTAGCAAATGATATTTTTATATTTCTTCTGATAAATTTCTTTTCTTTAGCAAACATAAAACTGGTGTGTTGTGTAACATATATGTTCTGGTACATCGATTTACCATTTGATGCGTTAATATTAATATTGCTCAACCGTTTTCCACAAATGCCTAAAATTCTGATTTTGCATGGAATTTAAGAGAATTTCCCGTTTAGATTAGCTAAACTGCTATTATCTTATGATATGTATGGATATCGACGTTTTTCCGCGTGTGTATGTTTAACCGCTACTTTACGGATCTGTGGTAAAAGCGGGCTAAATTGGCAGTCGATATTAGAGCTTGGCTTATCACAACAACATCTTTCGCCTCGTTATATTCTTTCCTACATCTTTTCTATACCTCCAGACATCTATTATAATCACTTTTATTGCTGTTTATATTCCAAGCTCCGGAATTCTCTACCATATAAAATAAATGTTCATTTACTTCGTATTATTAAAGTGTTAAAATATTAACACTTA
>JAEZLF010000166.1 GCA_023435925.1 Bacillota bacterium | reverse complement strand
TTTATGTTTTCTTCTCTAAATGGGAGCTCTTTTTTGTAGAACCTTTCTAGGAATTCTACCTGTTCATAAGTTGTTATCTTCAAGGTTGAGTCCAACCAGAACTTTTCAATACCTCCACTGATATCAGTATTCCCATAGTCCATTTCATTCACATACTTCTGCATATTTTCCATCCCAACTGTTCTGGCCAACCTTCTAAAATACCACACAGCGGAATACTCTATTGAACTTTCCAGGGTATGGTCTCTATTCCAATCCTTAATCCGATATAATGTACCATCCCACTTCATCATAGTATTTTTATCCTTAACAACACCTAATTCTAGGCCAATCAACGCATTTGGAATCTTAAAAGTGGAGCAGGGAGGAAATGCAGTTTTGGCGAGCGCTTCGTTGAAGACAATATATTGGTTATCATTCATAGCCTTCATTACAAAAACACCTTCTTCACCTTCAAAATGATTTTCTATAATCTTTATATCTAGTATTGGCATAACCTTTTCAGTTTCTATAGCAATTGGGTTATCTTTGTCTGTGCTTGCTGTTTTAACGCGTTGCGTTTCGCGTTTTTCTGTCTGTTTCATGTCAATAGTAGTATTTTGGCAGGCTGTCATAGCCGTGAAAACTAATAGCAACAATAAAATAATACTCAGTCTTCTTACGCTCATGTGTCTACCCCCATAGTAATATTTCATCCATTCTTCCTAGGCTGTTTATAGTACGAAAGTGTGGTTCCTGATACCCACTTTCTACTACACCCGTACCACTAAGGCTACGGCCTCACAATGCCTTGAGTGCGTAAAAAAGATGCCGTTTGAAGCTGGTAGCCCCTTGACGGAACGTTTCTTCTCAAAAGTATATTATAGTGCCTATCCCGAAAAACGTACAGTGATTATACATTTGGCTCGCTGCTCTTGTTATATTTCCTGGGAGGCATCATATAATCCATTAGAATAACATGATATCGTTTTTTCGTAACCACCTTGATACATTCCTCTCCGCTTTTGGCCGTATCCACCTGCAGCAGTGTCCGGGAAAGCAAATTTCAATATGTATAAAAGTGTATGGTGAAATATTTATAGAAGTTTTCATAAAATTATTATACCATTCCTGTAAAATCTGGGATAGTTACTTTGAGCTACCGCTTGCAGAAAAAATAAGATGTCGCTAAGAAATGTTCGGATATTAACCTGTTATAAAACAAAAGCACCCAATTTGCCGTGCTGCGAGTTTTGCGCGGAGAGGAAGATGCGCACCCTTATACCGGTGAACCGGTATGGAAAGGCTTTGATTTCTAAGGTAACACCGCACAGAGCAAACATGCGAAAAGTCCAATCTTTTTAAGCAAATAAAAATTCCCTCACCACACAAATAAGCGATGAGGGAATTGTAATTTAATTATACTTAAAATTATTTAAGCATATTTTTTAAAAACCTTTGTACTATCGCACTTGCCTCAGCTCTTGTTGCGCTTTCCTGAGGTGCAAAGATACCACCGGTTCTGCCTTCAATCACTTTTGTATTCTGGCAGTATTTAGCCCCCTCAATTGCCCAGGATGAAATACTTGCACTATCGGGATATGTGAGGGATACGTCTGTAATTGCTGTCTTTTTAAGAAGTGTTGCAAAGTTGGACATAATCACTGCCATTTGCTCGCGAGTTACATTGGCATTGGGATCAAACTTGTTTTCTCCAACGCCCTTGATAATGCCATTTTCATTTGCCCATGCAACATATTTTGCATAATAGTCCTTTGTATCAACGTCAGAGAAGGTGTTTGTCCCTGAAACACTACCGTAAGAACGTTCATAAAGCCTTCCGATAACCGCAACGAACATGCCCCTTGTCATTCCTGCATTCGGGCTGAATCTATTTTGCCCGGTGCCAAGGAATATTTCACGCTCAGTCACAAAGTCAATGCTAGGTTTTGCCCATGCAATCGTATTGTCAATAAAATTCTTCGGATTTTCCATAAACTCTACGGTGACATTTGCGGGTGCGATATATTTGTAGAGGTTTTCTTCAATGGCGGAAAAACCAACGTAAACCTTTTCGCCATCTTGATTGTAATATGGGAGTGCGGTTTTCTTCACAAAAACTGCACTGATTTTGTGAGTATCTCCGTCTTTAAAGGTGTATTTCTCAGTTAATCCTGTGCTCTTTCCATCAACTATTACATCAACTATTACATATCCATCATCAGGGGTTATGGTTGCTGTTTTTTTGTCGGTGCTAATAGCAACTTTTCCGCCTTTAGATTGCTCTACATTAATCGCCGGTAAGGATGGCTCACTGCTTGTAGGATTTGGAGGGTTTGTAGGATTTGGAGTTGATTCTGGTGTATATGCTATGGCATAGGTAGAGAATTTTTTAACTGTCAGTTTAATGGTTTTGTTGTTGTCAATCAGCTCAATTTTTTCTCCATTTCCATTTGCTGTTGTGGTAATGCTATCCACAGAATCCCCATGATAACGGTATACAACATAATTCGATTTATTCTGTAAGGTTTCATCCAGTGGAATCAGGACTTCAATTAATTGATTGAGTTCCGTCAGTGGTGTTACTGAACTAGCTCCACCTAAAGGAGTTACTGTTTTCACGACGGACAGGTCTATAAAAATACCCACCGTTTTATTACCTGTTCCTGCGGCAATTCCGATCTCATTTGCGTTTGCTGCGGTGCTATCTTTTTTCTCAGCCATAATCTTTATTTCGACTGCACCACCACTTGTTACAATCGTCATATCAGCTGCTGTTACGCCCTTGTCGTTATCTGTTACTGTGGTCATGAACTGTTCGTCAAGTTTGGCTACTACAATTTTAGGGGTTTCTCCACCTTTCACCTCAACCACGCTGTTTGTTTTACCTGCCGGAAGAGTGATTGTACCGGCCGCGTAATTAGCATTGCTTACCGTAATAATAGTTGTTACAATGATGCCTTCTTTGCTGATCACAAGGTTATATGTACCGTTTGGCACATATAGAATTGTAAAAGTGCCATCTTCACCCGTTGTTACTGTATCTCCTATTTGCGTTTGACCCACCATCAGCTTTACTGCCACGCCGGAAAGAGGGTTAATATTGTGATCATTCACAGTTCCTCCGACTTGGAAGGTTGGGGTCTCATATGCAGGAATTGTAACTTTAAACGTCGCCACAGACGAATTTCCCGCCGCGTCCTTTGCCACAATATAAATATCGGCTGCTCCCGCCGCAAGGTCAGTAAGGGTTATCGTTGTTTCACCCGCTGAGAAGGCTGTGCCTCCTGTACTTGTATCAGTTACTGCACTGCCGATTTTATAGTAATAGGTTCCGCCTTCAGTTGAGGTGAACTTGACCGTTGCTGTCGTATCGCTTGTGCGGTTGACCTCGCCTGCCGTGAGGGAGGGAGCTGTGGTATCGGTTGGGGCCGCTGCAGCTATATTTACATATTTGTAGCCGTTTAATGCTGCATCCCTGGCTGTAGTGGTTATTGCACCTGAACCGGTTCTATCATTCGAGGCTGTAACTACCGAATTTGAAGCGCTTATATTACCGCTGTTGACCCAGAGGGCACGCCTGTATCCGGTTGCGGTCACCATAGAATTTGTTACAGAAAGAGTACCATTTACAGAAATTCCATCGCTGGATGCATGAGTATCCACCAATCCTCCATTAGCAATGACAGTGGCATTTGTAATTGTAAGCGAACCGAAAAGGCTACTGATACCAGCGCTGTTGTTGTCGAAAATCGTCGTAGTCTGCCCACCAGCTGCTGTTACCGTGCAGCCATTAATGGTGATGTCGTTTATAGCATATATCCCCGCACTATAATACATAGATGCACCCAGACTTATTGTAAGGCTGCCGGTACCACTCAATGAAATATTACCTTCTTGACAGAAAACTCCTCCGCCTCGTTCAGGGAAAGTGATGTCGATTGTATTGCTGCCTATCAAAGCTATGTTTAAGCCATTTGATGAATAGATCCCCCCGGCATTAGAATAAATATCTGTATAAAAACCGGTAATTACGGCATCTTGCAGCGTAAGGGTGTTGGTGCTTGAATCGTAGCTGACTGTGCCATTGAAGCCGCCCCCAGCGACACTCCCTTTATTTGCGCTGGTAACTCTAGTACCGCCCACCCAGATGTTGTATTCTGTGGCTGTTGGAGGTATTGCCGCTGTTGCCGGCCATGTTACCGTTATAGTGAGAGTTTTATTGCTGTCGGTAAGCGCAACATTTTTTGTGCCACTGCCAAGATTTGTAACCGAAATATCACCTGCCGTGATCGCACTGTCAAACTGGTAGTCTGTGTTTGCCGTATAGACATATTTTGTTTTGTAGACTGTGCCTGCCGCAAAGCTTCCGCTTGCAGTCCATGATACGCCGTTATCTGCGGACCATGTGATAACAGGACCCGACGCGCCTGCCGGTGGTGTGTTTGTGCCGTTTGTAATGGTTGCAGCCGTGACAGGTGCGGTTGCAGCAATGGTTATCGTTTTTCCTATTGTGACAGGCGGCGTGGTATTGTTGTATTCAAGGGTTGGATAATCGTTTGTTACTGCTTTCCATGTTGCATAATTATCTGAAAGATTACTGTTTAGAGTATCAACAAAAGCTGTATTTTTCATGTTGTCTGATGTCATGCCCGTTACGACACTACCACCTGAGGAAGTATCTGTTCCAACACCTACACGAGTATCTGTATTTTGTATAGCACTGCTATTCCAAAACCCATTGGATATTGTACTGTCATAGCGAAGAAATCCAACCAGGCCGCCTCTAGCAGAGCTAAGTCCACTTAAAACATTGCCTGTCGCATAACTATTATTTAATTGGGAAGCAAATAAGGCCCCAATCAAGCCTCCTGCAATCTGGTTATTGCTCGGACTTACGCCGTTAAGTGAACCCGAAACATTACATTTTGCATAGCAGTTAGAGATTGTACTACTGAGACAGTACCCAGCCAAGCCGCCAATATTGTACATATCTTCCATAGGCATGGCATTGCTGGGGACTGTCGCTGCTACATTACCTGTTGCAAAACAGTTGATAACTGTGCTGTTTTGTACCGCTCCCGCCAAGACCCCTACCTGGTTATAAAATCCGCCGGTGACATTACCCGTTGCATAACAATTTGAGATTGTGCCCAAATACAAATAACTAACCAAGCCCCCGACAGTGCCGGACATATTACCTGAATAAATTGTAACATCTACACCAAGATTTTTAATAGTACCCATGTTAACCATGCCAAAAAGGCCGACATAAGAAATTGTACCCTCTGGTCCACCTTCTGTGCCGATTTGAAGCCCTGTGATTTTTTTACCGTTACCATCAAATATACCGCTAAATGGATTATCAAATTTTACCCCGATAGGCGTCCAATCCTTGCCCGAAAGAGATATATCGTTACCTAATGTAATTGTTTTGCCTTCATAAGTTTTTCCATTATTTACATTATAGGCAAATTGAGCAAACTCCGCTGCTGTGGTTATTGTTCCTCCATTGTCCCAAGTAGTAGTTGTTGCGGTTATTCCATTCATCCAATTATTTTCGGGTGAAATGTATGCCGGAATTCTGATTATTGTTGTCTCGTATAAGCCTGATGTTATCTTGAGAACTATGTATAAATCCTGCGGCCCAGCTGTCAGGCCTGTCAGTGATATGGTGTTCCAGCTTTGGCTGACGCAATCCATTCCCGGCCCCGAAGTATCCGACACTTCACTGCCTATATTGTAATAAGCTTTACCGGCAGATGAAAAGCGAAATTTTACAGTTGCTTCGGTATCACTTGTTCGGCTTACATCCGAATTAATAATACTGGGTGCAGGCGCATACGCTCGCACAGGCAATGTCAGCTGCGACAAAAGTCCTATTACCATTGCAAATGTTAAGATAAAAGACAAAATCTTCTTTCCATATGATTTAGTTGTTTTCATATTTACCCCCAATTTTTTATGACTTTCTGTTAAAAAGTCAAAGCTTCTAAAATTTGCAAAATCCGTGCTTTTTTGGGTCCTCACTCTCAAAATCAAACGAAGCATACCTGCAATACCAGCACTCCTTCATCGCATTAAGGCACATATCCCTTGGCTGATAAAATGAACAAATGTCCCTTGGACTGGTTTTAATTGCAGTTATTCGTTTTTCTACTTCTTTTGTGTGGTCAATGCAGTTTTGAGGCACATGTATGAACTCCTTTCAAAAATTTCATTCGTTTCTCAACAATAGAATAGTACAAAAAAGGCTGATTTTTTCTTCGCTTGCACAAAACATACATAATTCTGCACAAGACGACAAAATGTGCAGACACAAAAAAGAGCCACACATAAAGACAACAAACTGTTTTTATGCGGCTCTTATATACTTATGTAAACTATGCAGGCAGAACAATCTGAGTAATAAAGATGGCGTCCTCCTGGCTGAAATGAAGCATGCCGTGATAACTCTCTACAATGTGCAGCACGCTTTTTGTGCCTATGCCGCCGTTTTTTTTGGTGGAAACAGGCAGGTTGTTTTTGATTTCCACTTTGCCGCTTACTGAGTTTTGAAGCTCAATTTTCAAGCTTTCCTCCTCAACTTCGGCTGTAAAAGCGATAAAGCACTCATCTGCTCTTGTCTTTCTGCAGGCTTCCAATGCATTTTCAAGAATATTGGAAAGCAAACTGCCAAACTCAGGTGGGGTCATAGCTACACTTTCGGGAATGTCCGCATTTGCGGAGAAGAGGATATTTCCCTTTTGCGCCTTTTGTGCATACAGGCATAGCACCGCATTGGCAATGTGATTCTTGCAATAGCTTGTTGCAGCAGTTTCTGTGAGGCTTGCATCATAAAGCTGCAAATATTCCTCGGCGCCTACCATATCGCCGGATTTAAGGTATTCCATGATAATTTGATTATGATGCCGCAAATCGTGACGATGGCGTTTTGAAACTTCAAAAAATTCTTCATATGCCGCAAGCTGCGATAAAAGAAGTTCATCTTGCAGCCTGGTCTGCTCTTTCTCGGTATGGAATTTATATTCCTTTATAATGCTTTGAAATGACCAGAGTATCGCACCATAAACAAGAAACATCAAGCCCGTCAGTAGTAAAATAGGTATAAAGTTTTGTGTAATTGTTGCAGCAATATCTTGAGAGGTAATTAATATATATGCATAATTCAGCATAATCCCCACGGTAACCGCCAGAAATTGCTGCCATCGATCCACCACCTGCCGATAGAGGGGATACACAAATGTCTTAAACAATATGATAAAAATAATATATAGAATGATGCGAATTGCTGTATTTGCGTACATGGGATACGGAAGGCAGCGCGATAAAACATAACTTATTACTGTTATAAAGAATAAAACATTTATTGCGGTAATTACATTAAATAACCATTTCATAATACTGTCAGTACTTAAAAATTTGAGGCATATACCGGCAGCAAGCCAAATGCCAATACTTAATCTTCCAACAGTTGTAACATCATAAAAAACGTACAAACAGTTATTCACAATGATGATCAAAGCACAGGCTGCAGTTAAAACATTGATTGTAACCTTTTTACTGTATTTTAGCTCTACAAGTGAAAAAATAAGTATAATATTAAGAATGATCGAAACATCACCTCGCAAAACGTTGGCAAAGAGGAGATCATCCATGTTTATCAGCCTCCTTTACAAACATGAAGCGAAAATATTGTTGTTTTATTGCAGCAAAATTGCGCTTAACTATTGGGATTTCCTTGCCGTTTTTCAGGATAACTTTATCAGGCTCAATCCCCCGGATGCTTTTCTGATTGACAATAAAGCCCTTATACGGACATATGAACTGCCCTTTGGATACCCCGTCAAACATAGAGGAAAGCTTGGTAAGTGTCTCCCTTGCCTCAATACTTTCGCCGCTTTTCAAATAAATGCTTTGAGTATGGCGAAAGCTCTCAACGTACATGATTTCATTAAGTTCAATAAACCTCAAGTCCCCGTTTTGCAGCTTTATATTTATATTCTTATTTTGTTTGCTTCTAAACTTTTCCATAGCTCTGTCCAGGGCCTCGGTAAATTGCTCCGTCGTAAAGGGCTTTACTACATAATGTGCAGCCTTGAGAGCGAATGCTTCCACCGCAAAATCCTGACTTGTAGTCAAAAAAACAATTTCACTTTTCTCCTTTTTTCTCCGGATTTCTTTTGCAATATCAGTACCCAAAATACCAGGCATACAGATATCCAGAAGCAAAATATCATAGCCGCCTGTCTTTTCTAAGCACTGCATAAACTCAAGCGGATTGTCAAAGCATTCTATTTCGTAGGTATATTCGTTATGCTCCGACTCATAATTTATCATTGCGGCTTTTATGACAGCAAGTTGCTTCCTATCATCATCGCAAATTGCAACTTTCATACCCAGCTCCTTAATTTATTCTATTCTCTAGTCCATTTGTAAAATAAGCGGATTCTGGACTTACACTGCGGGCCCGCCTTAACCGCAAACAGCTTGTATTTTCGGAGTATATCTGCTTTGAATTCTTCATTGTAACGGTTACCTTTATTCTTCATCACGATTGCCCTCTACAGTTTTATTTTACCCTAACTCAACTGTGTCCAGCAAATCGGGTATGAGTCACACCTATCATGGCAGCACCTTTTTCGCTCGATGACCAGAGCCTGGGCAGCAAGAGGAGTAAGCAGTATCATGATATGTATGAGCAAATCCGTTGGAGTATTCGCTTATTCATTTTTTGTTCCTTTCAAGTGTTTATTTTCCTGTAACTTTGGTAGGCACAAATTACAGTCTATCCGTTTTTTCTGTGGGGCAAAAGTCCTTACTTCTTATATCTGCATACGCCCTTTTGTGTGGGATGTTCGGTTAAAATTCCGAAACACCCATACTTGCAGTACCAGCATTCCCGGCTGGAGAATAGTCGATCCGGGTCCTGTTCAAAGGTTTCACAGACATCACTGCGTCCTATTTCAAGCCAGCCGTCTGCCGTCTTTCCCTCTGCGGTTCTGTCATGGGGTTCTCTCATCATAAAATCACTTCCTAAAACCAATATTTCATACTGCATTATACACGAAAGCCACGACCGAAAACCGATCGCGACGTATTTGCAGGATATTTGGCATATATGTCGAGTTTTGTCACCTTTTCTAGGTTTGATGCTGCAAGTGGAGTTTGTCATCTGTTTTATATCCACTATGTTATAATCTAAAATTCAGTCGTTTTAAATGATCTTTTATTTTGTGACCCATCTTTCCGAATAATCAGAATAAAGGTATCAAAAACCTGAATTTTATCAACTTCATTTCTGATTATACCTTCATCATATACTCAATTCTCGCAAAGTGCCTGACCCAGAGCATCCAGTATCCAACCTTCATCCAGAGTGAGGGAGTTCGGACATGCCTCTTTACCCTTTTCAATCCTCGAAGCACATCTCCAGACCACCTTGCCTCTTTCAGTTCTTCTTCGGTAAGATACCCCACAATCACCACAAACCAACAAATTCCCAAGTATATATTATCCGTTATATTTACTCCCGCTGTTTTCTATCGTGCCGTTCTCTTTGCTTTTAATCCTTGAACGCTTGACCATTTCTTCCTGCACCTTATCGAATACTTCAGCAGAGACAATGGCTGGATGACTATCCTTCACATAATACTTGCTTCTCTGCCCATCATTTTTTCTTTTCTTACCAGTCATAAAATCCTCAGTAAAGGTCTTTTGAAGCATGGTATCGCCTTTGTATTTCTCATTGGCTAACATCCTCTTGATCGTTTTTGCATCCTAAATCCCCTTGCCCGTTACGATCTTAATCCCACCGGCTTCCAGATAGGCCTTAATGTCTTAGCGTCAGACCTTGCAAATATAAGTCAAATATTTTTCTGACTACTCCGCCTGTTCCAGAACTATTACAATCTCACCGCCTACGCAAGTATATCCCATGTAATTCTTGTACTTTATGTATATCTCGCCCTTTTCAAACTTGCGTTGAATCCCCCATTGAATGTTTTCACTGGTATTCCGGCTTTCGTCCTGTGCCAGTATACCCCTCAGCGTAATCTCAAATTCCTTATCCGCGTTAATCGAATCCAGTTTCTCATTATCTCAAGGCTGCGCAGTTGTTCCGGCCCGGAGGTGCTGACCCTGCAGTAAGCCGCAACCCTGAGCTTTTTATTCTCTTTTGGTTAAGCAGGAATAATCCTTACATTTTTCATTGTCCTTCACGTCTATATAAAATGAGAACCCCATTAATATTTTACCAAAAAGAAAAGACGTGAGGGAATTCACTCACGTCAAAGTATATTTCTTACCATGATCCCGTTAAGCCTTGCCACATCAGGGTTTCTGACGTTGCAACAGGACTGCGGCTTCCACATGCCTTGAGAATATAAAAAAGATGCCGCTTGGACCTAGTGGGGCCTTGGCGGCCCTTACTTTGTCATCAGATTATACAGAACCTGCGCCATTTGCGCCCTTGTGGTTATCCCCGCTGGTGTAAGCTTTCCATCGCTCCCGTTGATAATACCAGTTTCAACCAGCAGTGACATGGCTTCCCTGGCCCAGGAAGCTATTTGTCCCTCGTCTGTGAAGTCAGAAAGCGATTTGCTCCGGCCAACCTCATTAGAATTCTTCATCTCAGGCAACTGCTTTATTTCTCTCAAAGCATTACACAGCAGAGTAAACATTTCCTGACGTGTGATAGTTTTTTCCGGAGCAAACATGTTATTTCCCACTCCCGCGGATATACCAATCCGTTTTGCCGCAGCCAGATAACCGGTATAATAGTTGCTGCCGGCATCAGAGAAATTGTCCGTGGGATTCTCGTCTGCCTTTATATCGCAAGCTCTCATCAAAAGAACAATAAATTCACCCCGTGTCAGCGTGGCTTCAGGACTGTACTTGTCATTGCCTGTGCCAAGGGTTATACCTCTTGCCGCAATGAAGCGCACTGCTTTGTCATACCACGCATTTTTCGCCACGTCGTTGAAGTACACAGGATGATAAACCGCGGCATATTGGCTGAAATGGGTCGTGGAGAAAGTCACTGTGCCTGTGACCGGATCATAACGCCCATTCGGTACCGAAACCGCACGGCCGCTGCCGTCTATGTACCAGATCACTATGCTTTCAGGGTTTCTTAGCTCCTCGGCTGTAGGTGTATAGGGTATACTCACCGTCACCGGTGCCTCAGGATTATTCCAGCCGGTCTGCTCACCATTTAGTGTAAGTGTCAGGGATACGATCGGACGGTCCCCTATGGCTGCCCTGATATTTTCCGGAAGCTTTGAATTATCGGGTATGTCGATGTTGATCCCCGCGGTTTTACCCGCAAGACCTTCCATTCCCGCCAGCATTCCGGCAGGAATGCGCATGCTGCCCAGTTCAGTGGAAACAGTGATGGCAGCGCCTGTATGCGGGCCGGTGAGGGTGCTGGCCGGCACTTCAAATGTATAGCCCTTTACCCCTGGAATTGGGGGTATGGCCAAAATTGCTTCGGCACTCCCCGAGAACAGCTCCTGTGCCAGAGAACCCAGGGAAATTACCGCACGCCCGCCTCTCAAACTTATGGATAAATCCCTTTGCTTAATTCCGTCTATGGTCAGTTTTGCAAGGAAGCTGTCCGATTCACCGCTATCGGGCTTATTGGGAATGACCGGATCATCCTCTCCGGGATCAGTACCTTCATCCAGTCTGTTATTCTCCACCCTTACCGTATAGGTTGTGTTGGTCTCGCCGGAAGTCACCGTGATGACAAAAACTGTGGTTCCATACGACATGGCAATGGGTTTTGCTATTGACACCGGAACGCCATTTTTTGTAACTGAAACGGTGGATTCCGGATTTTCCGCCACAGCGGTGAGTATGGTTTGATTAAGGCCGTAAGTCTTAAGATGATACTCAAACACGTCGGGGTTAAATTCCATGGGGACACCGGTAAGGTTCAACACTGAGAGCAGGGAGCCTTCCCCTGATACCCGGGCAAAGGTCACATCCGCCGTATAGCCGGTATGGTTAAATAGAACGCTTGCCCTTTTGGACTCTTCGCCCGGTATGGCCAAAAGGCTGCCTCCGCCTGAGGAGCTGTAAGTCTGTTGCGTCTCCAGCGCATTGCCATTTTCGTCCCGGAGGGTAACAATAATATTCCCGTTATTGATGGGCTGCATGGAGTTGTTAAATGCCTCCACCTGTACGGTGGTCTTTCCGTCAGTGATCTCGGATAGGCTCGTCAGCGATACTGAAGTACCGTTTTTTTCAATCAAACTGTAAATATTCACAAAATCCATATCGTTGGATATGTCTGCATCATCAATAATATTTCCGTTCTCGGCCAGCACTGTGCGGAACAGGAGCCAGGCTCCGCCTTCGGGAAGCTCTCCGCTTTCATCAAGAAGCTGTTGCAAGTCATCCTCGGTCAGGATAACATCCACCGATAAAAGACTGTTGTTGAGCATGTCAAAATCATCCCCTGAAACGGTAAGCGTTTTTAGAGGTGACCCCTCTGTAAAATCGGGGTGATCCCAGACTTCCAGCTTCACGGTGTGCGTTCCTTTCTTCAGATCGGCAAATGAAGTATTCTGAAGCAATACTCGGAAACCGCGCTCGCGCCGAGTCTCCTTGGTGCTGTTAATCTGATGGATTCCAACATCAGGGGTACCCAGCTTCAAAACACCTGTATGAGTACAGGTATCGCCTGCTTCTCCATACTGTGCGGTAATTGTAAAAGGAGCATCGGTTACTGTTTCAGGCACCGAATAAGAAGCTAGATAAGTTCTGGTTTCGCCCGAAGCGATATTTTCGTCCTTAAACTCAAAGGTTTTCCCACCCAGCTCAATGGCAATATGAGTAATAGTATCGATACCGTCATTTCTCACTGTGAACTGAACCGGCATATCCAGCCCTGGCAACAAATCCTCGTATTTATAATCGGGTTCCTCCACAGTAAAATCGTTCTTGTATTCTGCAATAGCCGTTGTAAGCGTTGATGCCTCTTTTTCCTCTGCAAGTAGAGAGGTCAGGAGCATAACGAAATGTACCTTTCCTGTATACGGATCCACCCATGAATCCAGAGAGTCCAGGGTACGGCCTTCTTCAAGCGCCAGCAGCTTTTGCTTTCCAGAGGGGGAAACGGTATTGTCATCCGACACAAGCAGCTTTGTTCCGAGAATATTGTACGAATAGGTACCGTCTTTGTCCTCATCCTCGGGTTGGCTCCAAATCAACGACAAATCCTCAAGCTTGCTCACACCCTTGGTGAACCGGAAGTTTGAATAATGGGCAGCACCGGTGCTGTCGGACACCTCCAGTGAAAATTCAGGGTAAAGTGTTCCATCCTGGTTGACTGCAACCATCTGAACGGCGCTTTGGGCGCTCTCTGTTTGCGCGTTCCAGCCGATAACAAACCGCTTTACTCCGTCATTGAATTCTGCAGTAGTGATTTGAGGATTCGCATCCGCGGTCATATTGTCGGTCAGCCTGAGTGTCCGAACAACCTCTCCGCTTGTATCAAGCACAGCGCACAAGATCTCCGAATCTCCATCCTTCTCTGCAATCTGATACACAATGGCCGAAGTGCCATCGGGAAGCATAGCAACATTGAGTGCTTGAGCTTTGTCGATACTGCCGTCATAAAGGCACTTTGCCACGCTCCAGCTTGTACCGTCATAAATCGAATACATAATGTAGTCACTGGTAAAATCCAAAGGATTGTCCATGCTGCCCAGAGTGACGCTGTGCCAGGCTGTAATAGCCCTGCTTCCGGAAGCAGCCGTTACAGGCGCAAGGTCGGGATTACCGTTGTCGGTAAGACGGGTAGAAGTAAATTCTCCATCCTTATATATGCCTGTCATAATCTCTGATGCTGCAAGACCATTAATGACATCCTCCATGGTGGCTGCGCTTCCTGCTTCGCCGATTATATCTGTAAAGCTTCTTACCCAGGCGGCTGAAGCGCCTTCCTTCGTTCCCGAAAATGCAGGAGTACTGTCAGGATAATCGGATTCATCAATCTCTGCTCCCTCTGCAGAGAAGGAACCTGCTTCATCTTTCACTGCGAATAGTATCGCAGTATCTGAAAGATCTTCACTGTCCATATCGGACAGGTAAATCATCATCTTACCGTCATCAGATAGCTGGGGCATGGCGTTTGGATAGGCGTTGGTCCAAATATCAGTCAAATCCTCGGAAGACA
>JAEZLF010000029.1 GCA_023435925.1 Bacillota bacterium | reverse complement strand
ATTTATCATTAACACCGGCAAATCCGCTGAAATGCGGAATATCACCCGCGAAGTCCAGGCGGCTGTATCCGAAAGCGGAATTCAGTCGGGCATTTGTACGGTATTTGTTCCCCACACAACAGCAGGCGTTACCATTAATGAAAATGCCGATCCGGATGTTGTTCATGATATTCTAATGGAAATAGAAAAAATTGTACCGCTGAAGGACGGCTACCGGCATATGGAAGGCAATTCAGCGGCACATCTTAAAGCAAGCCTTTTCGGTTTTTCCCAGCAGGTGATTGTGGAGAACGGCCGGTTAATGCTGGGAACCTGGCAGGGCATCTATTTCTGTGAATTTGACGGGCCAAGGCAGAGGCAGGTGTACGTGAAGGTACAGTAACGGTCAGAACATTATCGTTCTGTATATCGGGCCTCAGGAAAACCCGGCATCCCAACGCTCCACAACTCATGCCCTTTTTTCCATAGCTTCCTGCACGAAGCACACCGTCTTATCCTGCGATATATCAGAAAGCAGGATAAGACCTCTTTTTGAAGTATCATAGACCTTGATAATTTCCTCCATGCCTCCGGTGCCGGGAAGCAGACTGGTAAACAAACTGCCGTCCGACCCCAGCAGGCCGGGGTTGTAAACTGTATCCTCGCTTTTGGGAAAAATGGCCGTATAAAAGATATCCGCCTCCACAAGGTCCTGGAAGAAATGGCTGCCAAACGAAAGCTCAGGGACAAAACCGCCCCGTTCAAATGCAATTTCACATAGAACCTTTATGTTGCTTATTTCAGCAAAGCTTACCGGCACACCCAACTCGGGCGTTGTGGTCCCCCATCTGCCCGGCCCTGCCAGAAGAATCCCATCAAACCGGCCCTTCAGCAGGCTATTGAGCTTTCCGATCGTACGTGCCGTACTGTATTTCGTACTCATATCTGCATTGGCATAGGCCTCGGGATCAACCAATATAACAGCCTCTACCGGCTGATAAATGTTCCCGCCCATGGTGCCTCCCCGAACGGAGAAGAAGGTATTTTTCTTCCTTACGGCAGGCATATCCACCCTCTTTCCAAGCCCCTTTACCTGTAATGGACGGCATTGCAGCAGGTTGATCACAAAATCGTGCTCACAGGAAAAGTTTACGGTAAACTCAACATCCACCGGATAACCATAGCTAAGCTGGATCTCTTCCAGCATACGTTTGAGGCACTGTACAAATTCGTCCTCCTCCAGAATCCTGCTGCAGGTTGAAAGCAGATATTCCCCGTACTTTCCACGCTCCGCCATCAGCTTCTCCGCTTCCCGGTCATGTTCCAGCAATAGTTCCTTCAGGTAATCCGGCAGCAGCTTTCCCAAATCATTCATGGATACAGCCGTCAGGCTTCTTTGATCCAGATCGAGCACATCCGCATACTGCTGTGAAAACCTTCTTTCACCGCCTTTTCCGGCCAACACCTTCAAATGGGGTTTATCCAGCGAGGCCACCCTGGGGTAGTCCCCCTGTGTCCGTTCTACTGCCCTTGTGCCAAGACCGACAACCAGCCTTACCATTCCGGCCTTCGGATCAATATCCCTGTTCCAGACATAAGAATTATACGAATAGGCCACACCCGCTGCAGCCGGCATGAAGACCGAGCCATGGCGCGAGCCGGAAACCCGCTGCACCAGGATTGCCATCTGCTCGTCGCTTTTATCCAGACCACGCTGCTGTCTGTAAACAAGAGCCGATTCATCCATTGCGCTGGCATATACAAGCTTGACCGCTTTTTCGAATTCGTGCAGCCTTTCTTCCAAACTGCCTGCATTAACACAGAATACACTCTCGTATTTTCCTGCAAAGGCCGTTCCGAAATTATCTTCCAAAAGGCTGCTGGAGCGTACAATGATCGGGCTTTGTCCGTAATATTCCAGAAGGCTTCTGAACTGCTCCCGCACAACCTGTGGGAAAACCCCGTCGGGTATCTTCTCCTTTAATTGGCCCGCTGCCGCAAAGTAACCCTCAGGTGTCCGCTGCTCCAGCCGGAGCCTCCACCATCCGTTCTGCACCAGGAAGGTATAGAAAACGTCCGATCCGATATAAAAGGAGTCATGAGGCTCCAACCGGTGCTTCCAGTTTTTCAGGATATTTCGCGCAAGCAGCATTCCGACCGCTTTTCCGCCAATATACCCGGAGCCGACCATTCTCTCCTTGATTTCCAATATGTCTTCGAGCCGGAAATGCTGCATTGCCAGCGCCAGTATATTCTTATCACGCCCAATCACAAGCTTGCAAAGCTTTTCCAGCATTTCTGATCTTGCAGAACTACCGGCAAGCTTGTGCCCGGATGTCGTAAGGTCTCCAGAGCGGTTCTCCGGCATGCCAGGTGCACCGTTTTCTGCAACAGCCCACTCCCGGGGCATACCCGGCAAGCTTTCGGAGTCCTCTTCGGCGATCCGCTCGGCTTTGATAAAAAGACGATCCCAGAAATCCAATTTGTGTCCTGTCTGCCGAACACCCTGTGCTCCGACCAGTTGAAAAAATCTGCTTGTTTCAAGACCGTCCGTTAGCGGCAGAAAATTCTCACCTTCCGATATATGGGGAAGAAACATTGTATCGGAATACCTTCTCCAGACCTTGATTGGGTGGAGATAGCGGTTTTCCTCACTGTGATACACATCGATCAGCAGCTGTGTGGTTTCCCGGATTCGTGCCACCGTATCGTTGGAATGGCGGTTGCGGATAATAGCAAAATATGCGACCGTATTCAGCTCAAAGAGATAGGGACAGGTCACAGTGAAAAAGTTGCCCATCATCAGGTCGGCCGCCCATGCGGTCTGAAGCTCGGAAAGGCAATCGAACACATAAAAAGCACCGATCCCCTCCCGGGTAATCACCTCATGAACCTGCAGCGTAAAGTTCTCAAACCCGGTATCGGGATCCAGCTCGATTATTTTCAAGCCGTCCTGAGGCTCCAGCACGGGTGGGTGGTTGGCAAAACGCATATATATAGTGCTGCGGCCCTCCTCAATTGCCTTTTGGGCAAATGGGACGGCAAAATACCGGTAATCCTCCATGTCGATCAATTGCCATACCACATTGTCCCCAAGCCGTATCGAATCCACCACCTGATCCAGACCTACCAGCCCGGAATGAATTCTATCAAAAGCGATCATGTAAGCCACTCACCTTTCCATCTCTAAAAGGAAGTCGAATGCCTAGTTGAAGAGCTTTTTCCACAATATCGCTGTTCATCATCTGCTACCTCCAGCCAGTATAAGATAAGCATCAGGACCGAAGCGAACAAAAAGGATCGTAGAAAAAGTGTTGTTTCGAACAGGTTCGTTGAGAAATCTACAGCACCCGTGTCCAACGAAATATCCGGAAACAGTTTATGTTGTCGTTTAATTCCAATATGGCATGAAATTAGTCTATATGAAAAACGCTGAAATATCAAGAGAAAGCTGACACACAGAATTCTGTATGTTACTGTATATTACTGTATCTGATTCATTTACAGTATTTTATTGTACTTACTATTTTATTGAATTTACTTTACCGTACCTTGCTTAAACATATCGAATTTTATGAAGCTTGTTTCCCGGCATGTCTGATCAACTTTTTATACATCAGGTCCGCTAAAGCATAAAAGGCATACCCTGCCAATCCCCCCACTGTATTCAACAATAAATCATCAATATCTGCCGAGCCGACTCCGAAGACATATTGTGCAGCTTCGATGATGAAAGACACTCCGGCGCATATAAGAAGGCATTTTCCGAGCCCCGCAGCCTTTTTCCATACCATCGGCAGCAGGAATCCCATTGGCATAAATGCAGCAACATTTCCCAGCAAATTAACAATTGCTATCCAGATGGGAAGATTCCCGGACATATATTGTTGAACCGTCCTAAGCGGCACAAAATTCACGCTCCTGCGAAAATATCCACGTCCAAAAAAAGGACTGAACAAAGTCAGGTAAAGAAGGTACAACAAATATAGGATAAAAAGCAGCAGAACCGCTTTGTATCTGAACTGCATTTTGGCTTTGGTACTTTGTTGCTGCACAGACCTCTCCTTATTTTCCTCAGGCGGAATTTTGCCCGCTCCCATTGTGCCGGAGCAGAACATTATGGTGCCATTCACATCTAGGATCACAGCCCGTATGTTCCACCTGAGACCCCCTTATAATGTTTAATTTGTTGCTCTACATGAATGTCTACCGTATATTCTACTTGCTGTCGCATTTCTTCTCATTACATTTTTTCTTCCGGAATAAAGAAATACTTCCAAAACCGCTTATTATGGCAATATAGAATCCAAAGTCATACCACCATCCCGAATTCACTGATTCATAGACCCTGACACCTTTCCGGAACAATCCCAGAATAAGCGAAACCGGTGCAATCCAGCCATGCCAAATGCCCCAGAAGAATCCGGCAGGTTTTGCGGCAGTACTGGTACCATCTCCCGGAACACACCCTGTCAACCCGATCAATAGCATAACTATAACACACACGATCAAAATAACCTTTTCTGTCCTGCTCTTTTTCATATAGCAGCAGCCTCCTTACATCATTCAATTTGCAGCGCATGATTTGCGGCATTCAATTTATCATCTGATTTGCAGTATTCATTTTACATCGTCTAATTTCAGCAATATGGCACATCGCCATCTTCACTGTTGCAATTACATATACGTAAGGTTTTTCAGAAAGTTTTAGTTTTTTCCGCTTCTCTGTTAAATGATGGTGCCGACTTTCAGCAGGAACAAATGCTGATCGTAAAACCGTTCAATTAGTTGTTCATGGAGTGGCCTGTACAGTTTTCGTGTTGCTCTTCATGGTGCTCTTCATGGTGCTTTCCCTAAAAATCGAATGAGGAATCGGGTTTTTCCTTCTTCACTTTCCACTTCAATACTCGCTCCATGCCGGTCAGCGATCTCTTTTGCAATGGCAAGACCCAAACCGGTTCCAGATTGATTCTCAGAGGTATGTGTCTTTCTGAAACGTTCAAAAATATAAGGAAGCTCCTCGTGTGAAATGCCGGCTCCATGGTCTGTTACTGATATATCGCAGCCGCTTTGATGATGATCATGTCCGCCTTCATACTGATTATCGCCATCTCCATGCTGATCATGCCTGCCTTTATGCCTCCCAAGTTCAAGCTCAACTGTTCCATCGTTACGCGAAAATTTAACCGCATTGTCCAGCAGAATCAGAAGCAATTGCCGGATACGTCCATAGTCTCCATAAACCATACAGGCCTCTTCCGGGCATGATACAAGAACCGAAATCCGCTTGCTCTGAGCTGCCCTGCGAATAGCACGAGCAGAGTCCCTCACCACATCACAAAGATTAACTTCATCCATATCAAGCTGAAACTTTATATCCTGCAGGCGGGACAAGTCCAGTAAATCGTTGACCAGTCTTTCCAGATGACGGCTTTCTGCCAGCATTTGCTCATAGTAATCCAATATTTCTCCGGGCTTGTTTACCGTGCCATCGCGCAATACCTCCAGCGAACCCCGCAGTACCGCTACCGGCGTACGCAGCTCATGGGATACGTTAGCTACGAAATCCTGCTTAAGCTGATCCAGCGCAGACCGTTCCTGCTCAACCTGCATCAAACGTCCCGACAGGAAATCAATGGTCTGCGCAAGCTGACCAACCTCATCGCTCTGTGCCACGCCGGTCACAGCAGTATAATCACCGTCTGCAAGACGCAGTGCAGCCGTTTTCATACGCCTCAAGGGATCGGTAAAACGGTAAGACAGGAAAATCGCAGCCACACCAGCAAATAGTAACGCCACAACCGCACCGGCTGCCAAAGCATACAAACCTTGATACACTGCCACATCAACACCGCTGACAGGAGAGTGGAGCAATACAGCTCCTGAAACCGCACCGTTTATACGGATTGGTGCACCGACAGTCAGCATCGGCGTGTCCAACAGACTGGAGAACTCTTCCCCATAGGTGGTTTCGCCTTCAAACACCCGTTTTACAATTTGCTCCGCATTATCAGGCAGCTCGGCATAGGACACGGCGAATCGGCCATGTCCGGCTGTCAGCAGATTCATATTTTCATCTACAATCCAGATCTCCGCCATTGCAAGCTCATTCAAAAAACGCAAATACGCCCCGTAACCACCCATACCGCTGCGTCCCATACCGGTGCCATCGGCCGTTTGAAAGGTCGACAGCGTGTCCGCAATAGAAACAGCTTTCTCTTCCATGGCAGAGCGGTTGATAGCAATTGTGTGCCTGCGGAACATAGAGACAAACACCGCACCCAGTACGACGGTAAAAAGCAACAGCACTACCGCAAAGCAGGCGGTCAATTTCCAAACAATCCGGTTCTTCATAGGAGCACCTCAAACTTATACCCAACATTGCGGATTGTGCGTATCTCCCAGGTCGGATGCGGTACGGCCTCCAGCTTGGCACGCAAACGCTTCATGTGAGAATCCACGGTACGGGGGTCACCATAATAATCATATCCCCACAGCAAATCCAACAGCATTTCACGGGTATAGGCACGATTTTTCCCGCTGACAAGAGTCCACAGCATATCCGTTTCGCGTTTCGTCAGCGAGATAGGCCGACCATCAACTGTGACACTATAATTCTCCAAATTAACCGTCAGATTCTCAATGCTGAGAATTCTTGCCGTATCCTGGTCACTTTTCTCGATTCTGCGCAGCACCGCCCGTACACGCGCCATAATCTCACCAGGGGAAAATGGCTTAACGATATAATCATCCGCTCCAATATCCAGCCCCATTATTTTTTCAAAATCCTCTCCACGGGCGGTCACCATAATGATGGGAACATTAGACACTCTGCGGATTTCCCGGCACACCTGAAAACCATCCAGCTTCGGCATCATCACATCCAATAAAATGATTTGCGGATTATGGGCATGAAATGCATCCATCGCCTGCTGCCCATCCTGCGCCGATACTGTATCAAATCCTTCTCTTTGTGCCGCACTCTTTAAAATATTCAATAACTGCGGATTATCTTCCGCAATCAACATCGTTGCCACAGCCAACACCTCCTGTCACTTTTATTATAACACTTCGGTTCAGTAGAAATTTTACTAATTGTAATAATATCAGCCTTTTAAGGCAACTTCGTGGCAAAGAAAACAAAAATGTCACTGAAACAACCGTTATCTGCCATACAGTTGCCATATACGGATAATAAAATAACATCAGAAAAAGAAAACATAAATTTGAAAGGAGCTATTTTATGAAGACATTAAAAAGATTACTCGTAGGAGGTTTGCTTGTTCTGGTACTTTCTGCAACCTCCGTAACCGCATTCGCAGCTGTATATAAAACCCCTGCTGAAGCCGCCGCAGGCATCACAGGGAAAACACAGGAGGCAGTGGTATCAGAACGTCAATCCGGCAAAAGCTATGGCTCAATCGCCTCCGAAGCAGGAAAACTTGAGGAATTTCAGAAGGCTATGCTGGATATTTTCAAGGAAAGGCTGGATGCCAGAGTGGCAAACGGTACGATGACACAGGCAGAAGCGGATGCCGCACTTGCTGCAATGAAGGAAAGACAGGCTATCTGCGATGGCAATGGTACTGGTAATGGCACTGGCCCCAAATGCTCGGGTCTTGGTTTAGGCAGGAGCGCAGACGATCGCGGACTCGACAAAGGCGCAGGAAAGGGCCGTGGATCCGGAAGAGGAATGGGCTTGGGCTTGGGCATGGGACAACGGAACGGCTCTTGCCTGAATCAGTAGTTCAGTAATACTGAATACATTTAAAACTGCTCCACATTTACGGCAAACGGACCGGTAAAATTATCACCGATCCGTTTCTTCATGCTGTTCGAGCCGTCCCCTGGTTCTGCTCCTTTGCTCCGCTCCCTTGTTCCATCTTCTCGTTCATTCTATTTCATACTGTCTGCAGATTGATTGCAATCCCTTCGGCACCCCATGTCACATAATGATTTTTCCCTCTGAAATTATGGTATAATCAGTAAAAATACTATGCGAGGTAAACGCGATGAATGTACCCGATTATGTTTTGTTTATAGCATTTACAATCATAGCTATCAGTGTCTTTACTATATTGAAAAATATGAACGCTGCCAGGAAACTAAGACGCAAAATTTCGGATCAGTGGGGAAACAGTCCGGTAGAAAAATACAGAGATGAAGAGCTGCAGGCTATTAAGTACTATTATGACAACCTTTTAAACGCAGAAGGGAAGAGTAATAGAAATTTTCTTGACGATATTACCTGGAATGATCTTGATATGGATGATATTTTTAAGTACATCAACAGCACACATTCTTCTGTGGGAGAGGAATATCTATATGCATTGCTGAGAGAGCCTGTCATTGATGAGAAAATACTTTTGGAGCGCAACAGACTTATTGAATTGTTTTGTAATGACGAGAAGCTAAGAATACGTCTTCAGTATATCTTGGCCAGATTAGGGAAAAAAAGATTTGCAGGTGTTTCCAACTATTTTTTCAGCACAGCGAAATATACTCCGTTTAAACGAATAAGGTACATTATCCAGCTAGCCGTTTTCCTGCTCTCACCATTTATACTGGCTTTTGATATATCCACAGGAGTACTCGTAATGATTGCGTGCTTCATTATTAACATGACTACCTATTACAAAGCGAAAAATGAGCTTTCGGCCGAACTGGATACGATGAGTTATATGGTCAACCTGATAACCTGTTCCATAAAAATAGCCAAGACAAATGCACCTGATCTCGAGGAATATGCGGGACGTATCAGGAAGTTGACATCGAGGATAAAAAACACAGGTATAAAATCCTTTTATCAGATATTTTACAACACACAAAATGAACTGTTTGAATATTTTAAGATCATTTTTCTGGCAGAGCTCATTGCTTTTGAGGGTATCAATAAGAAAGTTATAAAACACAGGAAAGAGCTGCGTGAACTGTACGAGCTGGTCGGCCTGCTGGACAGCATGCTTTCACTGGCATCCTATAGAGAAAGGCTGGATTATTATGCCGTTCCCGATTTGTTCTCTACGGATATTGCACATAAGCCCGAAATTGCATTTCAAGATATCTATCACCCATTAATTAGTGAACCTGTTGCCAATTCTCTTGAAATGAAAAAGCCTGTACTGATAACCGGTTCAAATGCTTCAGGTAAATCAACCTTCCTGAAAACTGTTGCAGTCAATGCAATATTTGCTCAAACGATTTATACCTGCCTTGCAAAAAGCTATAAATCCAGCTATTTTTTGATTTATACTTCCATGGCGCTTAAGGATAATCTTTTAAATAATGAAAGCTACTATATTACAGAAATCAAATCTCTTAAAAGAATATTGGATGGCCTTAATGAAGAAATTCCAATATTTTGCGTTATAGATGAGGTGCTCAGAGGAACCAACACCATTGAAAGAATAGCCGCTTCCTCTCAAATAATGTATTATCTATCCGGAAAAAATTGCATCTGCCTGACTGCAACTCATGATATTGAATTGGCTGGAATACTAAAAGAACATTTTGACAATTATCATTTCATGGAAAGCTTTAAGGAAAACAATATCGTTTTCGATTATAAAATATATCCTGGGAAATCAAGCACCCGCAATGCCATAAAGCTGCTGGAAATTATGGGGTACCCGGAAGAAACGGTTACTGAAGCAAGGACCAGCGCCGAGCATTTCGAGAAGGAAGGTACCTGGTTATCCGGCGGCTCCAAATAAAGCATAGAATCGCAGCAACAAAATAACTCCATCCCCCTCTGTGAATCGCATTCCTTGTGATGAGGATTACGATGATAGGTTACTGGAAAAATCACTATTTATAGTATTGTGCTTTCTGTTTATGTTATAATTCATTTTGTCCATAATATATAGAGAGGGATTCTGCTTATAATGCACAGTATAAGATTTAAGTTGATTTTTTACTCTATGATTCTTATTATTTTCCCTGTCTTGATTACAGTCTCTATTACAAATATAAAGTCCAGTGAGATTATAC
>JAEZLF010000024.1 GCA_023435925.1 Bacillota bacterium | reverse complement strand
TATCCTGTCACGATCCTTACAATGTCGTTATAAGCCGCATAAATTCCCAGCAGAATAATCAGCACAAACCCCACCATGGAAATGTATGCTTCCTTTTCACGACTGACGGGCTTGCCTCTGACTGCTTCCACACCAATCAGCACCAGCCTGCCGCCGTCAAGCATCGGGAACGGTACCAGATTCGTCGCTCCGATTGCTACACTCAGCAATGCTGTGATGTACATGAGATACAAAAGCATTTCTGTTAGGTTCGGCGCTTGCTCCACTGCCGTACTGATGGTACTGACCATTCCGATAGGCCCCATCATTTCATTCAGCTTCGCCTTGCCGGTGATCAGCCAGCCAATACTGTACCCCACACTACGTACAATCGAATAGGAAAAAACCGCCGACTGACGCAGAGAATCAATCACACCCGATTTTTTTGATGAAAAGGCCAAACCGATATCATACATGACCTCCGTTTTCATTTCAACAGGAGTAATCTCCGCACTTACTTTTGTTTCCCCTCGCTGTACTGTTACTATAATAGGATTCACACCGTTTTTTGCAACAAAATCAATCAGCTGTGACGCCGTTTCCACTTTGGTATCATTTAGCTGTATAATCCTGTCATTAACCATTAATCCCATTTTTTCAGCAGGAAGGCCGGGAGATAATGCCGTTATCACATTGGAGTCTTCTTCGTTTCCGGAGCCAAGGCTGACACCGATCTTCGGCGATACCGCTGCCGGTATGACAACCGGTGTCATGGTTTCGGTAAACTGTTCACCCTCCCTTTCGTACACGACCTCTGTGGGAACACCCTTTGAAACGTATAGAAATTGAACCATATCCAAAGGGAGGTATACTTTTTTATGATCATAGGAAACAATCCTGTCTCCCGGCTGAATTCCCGCCTCCTCGGCGGCTGAATTCTCTGCCACCCGGCTTATCTTTGTCGTTTGGTATCCCTCAATGGAGAAAACTGCAGTCAGCAGCACCGCCGCCAAAAGCAGATTGGCAAGAGGGCCTCCGAAGGTTGTCAACGCCCTTGCATACTTTGGTTTGTTATTGAAGGCTTCTTCACTATCGGAGTCTTCTTCCTCACCCTCCATTTTTACATAAGCCATGATGGGGAAAAGTCTCAAAGAGTACGTCGTCCCGCCTCTTTCAAAACTGAATATTTGTGGACCGATGAAGAGCGAAAATTCAAGCACCTTGATGCCGAATTTTTTAGCCATCAGGAAATGTCCCAGTTCATGTACAATCACAATAATATTAAATGCAAGAAATGCAATAACAATATTCATACTTTACCTCCAACCATTTTTCTTGCCCATTTATCTACTTCTATTATATCATCAAGGTCAGGCTTGGTATTCACACAATGAGCCTGCATCGTTTTTTCAATTAATTTGGGAATGTCGCAAAAGGCGATTTTCTCTTTCAAAAACAGCTCCACCGCAACTTCATTTGCGCCATTCATCACAGCCGGCATGGTACCTCCCGCTTTCAGCGCCTCAAAAGCAAGGCTGAGACATCTGAAAGTATCCATATCCGGTTCTTCAAAGGTAAGGCTGCCGCATTTGAGCAAATCAAGTCGTGAAAAATTATTTGCAGCCCTTTCCGGCCAGGTCAAAGACAGCTGAATGGGTATTCGCATATCAGGAGAGCCAAGCTGGGCAATGACAGACCCATCTGTAAATTCTACCATGGAATGAATGATGCTTTGAGGATGAACCGTCACTTTAATCCTGTCTGGTGTAAATCCAAACAGCCATCGGGCTTCTATCACCTCAAGCCCCTTATTCATCAGCGTGGCAGAATCAATGGTAATCTTGCTGCCCATGCTCCAGTTGGGATGCTTCAAAGCCTGCGAGACTGTGACGTTTTCCAGTTCCTCACGGCTCTTTCCTCTAAAGGGTCCGCCTGATGCAGTCAGGATCAGCTTTTCAACATCCTGTGTCCTGTTTCCTGCAAGGCATTGGTATATTGCAGAATGCTCACTATCTACGGGAAATATGGTAACACCGTGTGCCGCTGCTTCTGACATCACAATTGAACCGGCTGTCACCAGTGTTTCTTTATTTGCAAGAGCAATATTTTTGCCGCTTCGGATTGCCTCCATGGTAGGAATCAAGCCCGCAATACCAACGACCGAGGTAACTACCGTATCGGCCTCATTGATTACTGCAGCGGCTTTCATACCCTCCGTGCCGGAATAAACATCAATTCCGCAGCCTTCAAGCCGGTGCTTCAATTCAGAGGCTAGCAAAGGCTCTCCCACAGATACCAGCTGCGGCTTGAATTCACGTGCCTGTATTTCCAATAAGTCTATATTTGAATTCGCTGTCAGTGCACAAATCCTGATACCCAGGTTTCTTGCAACTTCCAGAGTTTGTACACCAATTGATCCCGTAGAACCTAAAACAGATATGTTTTTTGCCATGATCCATGCTCCCTTAAAGTGCCAACTCAATTAATAAAAAACAAGCGGATATAAAAGTATACAACCGGTGCCGTAAAAAGTATGCTATCCAGTCTGTCCAGCACTCCGCCGTGGCCAGGCATAATATTGCCATAATCCTTTATTTCAACGGCTCTCTTCACTGCTGATGCAGCCCAGTCTCCGATCTGGGAAATCAAGCCGCAAATCAGGCCAAGTATGGCAAAGTGATATAAAGGTACCGATATCGTATTTTTATAATAAAGTCCAAACAGGAGCATTGCTGCAATACAACCTATCACACCGCCAATACACCCTTCCAGAGATTTTTTGGGGCTTACTCTGGGAAGAATCTTGGTCTTCCCTATTGTGACTCCTGTAAAATAGGCAAACGTATCGGTAGCCCATGCACCTATAAAAATCAACCATATGTACAGATATCCAAGTTCCATATTTCTCGTCAGCGTTACAAACAAAAACAGAAATACTATATATAGTATTCCAAATAGTGTTACAGAAATATCCGCCACAGTATATTTACCATTTGAAAATATCAGTAAACAGAAAAGAACAGCCAATATAGCAAATACACCAAGTGCCGCTGAAAGCAGCATAGTCTCCGCATCGGCGATTCCTGCACCATCAGGGAAAAGTGATGAAACCACCGGTATAAGTAAAGACAGGCAGGACAGATAGCCAACAATGTATACAGGCTTGAATCCGCCCTTCTCAAGTGCTTTATAAAATTCATAAATTCCCGTAATAGCTAAAACAAAAATAGCCAGACCAATTGCCAGGCTTCCCAGGTATATAACAACAGCCAGCAGCGCAATTGCCGCAACTGCACTTACTATTCTGGTCTTCATGCTCATAAACCTCCAAAGCGTCTATTTCTTCTTTGATACTCTCCAATTGCCTCCAGCAAGTGCTTCTTTGAAAAATCAGGCCATAGTATGTCAGAATACCAGAACTCGGAATAAGAGGACTGCCAAAGTAAAAAATTACTTAACCTTTTTTCTCCGCTGGGTCTGATGACAAGATCGGGATCAGGGATACCCGCCGTATAAAGATAGTCGGATAACAGTTTTTCATTGATATCTTCCGGCTTTATTGTACCTCGCTTCACATCTCTGGCTATTCTGGCTGCCGCATTTGCAATTTCGGTTTTACTCCCGTAATTCAGAGCTATCACCAGTGTCAGTCCGGTATTATTGGAGGTGTTTTCCATCACTCTGACAATTTCCTGTTTAATTTCTCCCGTTAATCCTTTTGCTTCACCAATGACTTTGATTCTGATATTTTTACCTGACAACTCTTTGTCAGCATTTCTTAAAAACTCCAGAAGCAGTGACATTAACGCCTCCACTTCTTCCTTCGGCCTGTTCCAATTCTCTGTTGAGAAAGCAAATACCGTCAAATATTGGATCCCAATTTCGTTACAATCCTTAACAATTCTTTTTAGTGTATTTGCGCCTTCCCGATGCCCAACATTTCTCGGCAGTCCCCTCTGGGATGCCCAACGCCCATTACCATCCATAACAATTGCTATATGAACAGGAACCGGTTCCTTTTTGTCCAAAACAGGCCTTTTCTTTTCGTTACGGCCTAACAACCACATTGAATACCTCCGGCGTGACCTGCCTGAATGCAAGCCTTCTGCTGTTACCAAATATTATTATACAAAACCAGGGTAATAAAAACAATAGAAAACGTGGGGACGGTTCCCCACGTTTCAAACATCTGTATTGCACACAAGTAATTCAACTGTACCGTCATCCAAAATACTCTGCCTGACTGCTCTGGATTGACCGTCATAGCCAGCATTTCTCAATCTCGGAGGAGCAGTCAGAGTAACAGTAATCTTATCCATTCCATTCGCTTTTAGTATCTCCAGTGCCTTTTCCAGCCTGTAACCGGAAACATCAGGTATCTGCATATATTCAGTCAGCAGACCGCACGTCGGTCATGATTGCGATCTATACCTCCATGATTTCCTTCTCTTTAAGTTCAACGATCTTATCTGTTTCTGCAATAAACTTATCCGTTAATTTCTGTATATCCGTTTCGGCAACCTTCAGATCATCTTCTGTAATCTCGCTTGCCTTCTTCTGAGCCTTAAATTTCTCAATGGCATCTCTTCTGATGGAGCGAATGGCTACCTTTGTATCCTCGCCGTGCTTTTTCACACCTTTTGTGAGCTCTTTTCTTCTCTCTTCGGTCAGCACAGGGAACACAAGCCGTATTACCTT
>JAEZLF010000009.1 GCA_023435925.1 Bacillota bacterium | reverse complement strand
CTTAAAGGGCTTCAGATAACCCAGCAGTCTTTTTAGCTGCTTAAAGTCAAATTTCGTATCCAGCTCTTCATCCACATCAAATTTGTTTCTGGCCATTATATCCCTCCAAATTTGTCTCTCGTGTTCTGCGATAGGGGACGGTTCTTTGTCGCAGTCCCTTATCGCACTTATGTGTTAGGGGCACTTATGTTTCAGGGGGGACGGAGTTGTTGACACACGTCCCCCCGACACACCGTCTCCCTGTCGCGAACCGTTAGCCGGCCGTACCCGTATTTGTCTTATCGAAATCCCCGTACTGATTCACAAACACGCTGTAATAATAGCCCTTCTGCTTCAATAATTCCTCATGAGTGCCTCGTTCAACAATCCTGCCCGAGTCCAGCACCAGTATCTGATCTGCATTCCTAACAGCAGAAATCCTATGGGCAATAACGAAGGCCGTCTTGTCGCTGTAAAACTCCTGTAAGGATTGTTGAATTTCATGCTCCGTCTCAATATCGACACTGGATGTTGTATCATCCAGAATAATGATGGACGGGTTTTTGAGCAGAGCTCTTGCCAGCGCAATCCTCTGTTTCTGACCGCCTGACAGGCCGACACCCCGTTCGCCGATAATGGTATCATATCCTTCATGAAAATCCTGAATAAAACCATGGGCACCAGCCATTTCCGCTGCCCACCTTACTTTATCAAAAGATGCTTCCGACACACCATATGCAATATTTCCTTCAATCGTCTCGGAGAAAAGGAAAATGTCCTGCATGGCCACCGAGATATTTTCTCTCAGCTGTCTTAGTTCATAGTCCTTGATATCTCTTCCATCAATCAGCAGCTTTCCCGCGGTGCAATCGTAAAATCTGGATATCAGACTGACCAACGTAGATTTCCCCGATCCGGTCGGACCGATGATGGCCACTGTTTGCCCGGGAAATGTTTTGAAGCTGATATTTTCAAGCACCCGCACACTGCCATAATGAAAGGAAACATCCTGGAACTCAACCCTTCCATCCAATCTTTTTCCTGAAATTGCTTGTTCCTTACTCTTAATTCTGGGCTCCCTGTTCAAAACCAACATGATTTTTTCTGCCGATGCAGCAAACCGCTGGGTATCATTAATCAGCCAGCCGGCCATTCTCATCGGATTATTCAACGCCCATATAAAGCTGTTGAACGTAACCAGCTGTCCAAGTGTAATATCCTCTCTGATGACCATGATCCCGCCGACAAATATGATCACAATGGAAAGTGCGCCAGCCAGCGAATCCAACACCGGGAGATACTTTTCCCAAATACCGGCCGCTTCAATATTCCGATCTTTAAAACCCGCATTTTCCTGTGAGAACTTATAGATTTCATAATCTTCTTTGGCAAAGGCCTTAATCACTCTATTTCCGCTTATATTCTCCTGCACAACAGAATTCAGCCTGGAAAACTGCTCTCTTATGGCGGAGAATGCAGGCTTAACCTTCCCCGCCAGCTTAAAGGTCAGAATGCCGATAAAAGGTGTAACACATAGAAGTATCAGGGTGAAGGTAACATTAATAGAGAAGAGCATTATCATGACCGCAATGAAAGTGATCAAATGCAGGAAAAGAGAGTAAATAACATTGGAGGTAAAATGCCTTACAGCCTCCAGATCCCCCGTCATCCTTGCCATGATGTCACCGGTCTTGGTATTATCAAAAAATTCAAAGTCCAGTTCCTGCACCCTTTGAAATATCGCCTTTCTGGCATTAAAGGTCACACTCTGGGAAACATACTCAAACATGTTAAGATACACATATCGGAATATTGATTTAAGTACTGTTGTACCAATCATAATCACTGAGAGTTTCAGAAGTATCTCCGTATTCCCGCCTTTAATAACACGGTCTACAATCACCCCCTGGACATATGGATTCACCATATTCAGCAAAGTCAATATCACAACAAAGAGCATCGCTGTGAAAAATGTCCATTTATACTTTTTAAGAAAACCCCAGACCCATTTAAATTCAGCCATTTCATCAACTACCTTCATCTTGTGTTATCTGTTAATTATCCGGCAAATGTCGGTACAAAAAAATGTACAATCCACCTTTTATGATGTATAATCTTATTTTAATAACACAAAAGGTTTGGGATGATATCATGTATGATTTGGGTATCCATATAGAAAATTTCAATCCTCGCATTTATTACACTCTGAAGCGCAAGTTTGATGAAACCCATATAACCAGATACCATTGCCACGATTTCATATCCTTGATATATGTGCTTTCAGGCAGCTGTACATACAATATTAACGATACCTTATACCATGTTAAAAAAGGAGATATGATGGTATATAATCCAGGGGTATACCATGGCAAAATGATGAACCCCGGCGATGAGATTATGGAATTACACACGGGTATCGGAAATATCTGCATGGAAGGACTTCCGAAGGATCATCTGATCCATGACGATGTCTGCCCTGTATTTAGTCTTCCTGAGCAGGAACAGGATTTTCTCAAGTGCTGCAGCGATATTTTCTATGAACAGGAGAAGAGTAGGCCCGGCTGCGAACTGATGCTTAAAATCAATGTGATGAAGCTGATTGTGCTATTTCTTAAAGCAACGCGTAAAGAGCCGGAGGAAACCGAAGGTACTTCGGGTAATAGCGAAACAGCCTGCGTACAATTTGAGTCCTACGATAAGGCCGCTATTGTAAGCACATTGATCTCCTACCTCAACGAAAATTACATGCGACAGATATCCCTTGACTCGATCTCCAAAAGCATTTATATGAGCCCAGCTTACATATCAAAGGTATTCAAGGAGGAAATGGGCGAATCCCCAATCAATTACCTGATTAAAATCAGGCTTGCAAAGGCCCGCGAACTTCTTCTCGAGGGCAGGCATTCCATCAAGGCCATAGCCAGAACCGTCGGCTATGACGACGTGTATCACTTCAGTAAGCTATTCAAAAAATATCATGATGTTTCTCCGTCAAAGGTCAAAAAAGCTGCCGGGGTACAAACAAGATCCCAGTAAGTTTTGATAGCCTCTCATGTAGAGCTCAATCTGTTTGCAGTCTTGTTTCCGGGCGCCTGTTTCGAATGCTTTTCACTGCTTCTGCCGCTTTTTGTGTTATGTAAACTATTCCGGCTGCAAAGAGCAAGTCAAAGCAAACATTAAATAGATATAGATGCTTGCTGAGATCAGCATCTCCATCACCTATAACCGGCAGAACAAACTGTATGATCCCTGTGAGCGTAATGAACCCGAGAAATTCTATGAAAAAGCGAATTTTGAGACCTGAAGCCCTCTTGT
>JAEZLF010000003.1 GCA_023435925.1 Bacillota bacterium | reverse complement strand
CCTGTATGCACATATCCGCAATTCCTGCAGATCCATTTTGTAGGCTCATCCTTTTTGAATACCTTGCCATTCTTCACATTCTCATAAAGCTTGAGATATCTCTCTTCATGATGCTGTTCAACCTTGGAAACCAGTCTGAATGCTGCCGCAACTTCAGGGAAACCTTCAATGTCAGCCACTTTGGCAAATTCGGGATACAGTGCCGACCATTCCTCATTTTCACCAGCTGCTGCATACTTTAAGTTATCAAGAGTAGTTCCCATTGCCAGAGGATAGGTTGCCGCAATATCAACATCGGCTGGTATTTCGCCGTTCATGCCTTCGAGAGCCAGCTTGAAGAACCGTTTAGCATGCTCTTTCTCGTTAGCTGCTGTTTCATTAAAAATCGCTTCAATTTGCTTATAGCCTTCTTTGCTTGCTATAGAAGCATACCAGTTATATCTGTTGCGGGCCTGAGATTCTCCGGCGACTGCCTTCATCAGATTTTCAAGGGTTTTTGTACCTTTCATGCTTTTCATAAATACCTCCTATATAAACTTTGAATATTCAAGTTTATTATTACCACATTTCGAGTAAAGCTAACACAAAAACATTCTTACAAAAAATTCTATTAATAAATACAGGCTTTGTGCACATGATAATTTCAAGAAAGCGCGTGGAGGAGTATATGAAATTTCACATGCATAAGTACAAATTTGAATGCAAGAATATTAACGGCCATAATCACAGGCTTTCAGGCTATGCGGGAAATATGTTTGGTGTGGATGGCTTCCATTTTCACTTTTACTACGGTGTTTCCAGCTATACCACCCACACCCATTATTTCTGCGGAATCACCGGTATGCCCATTAAAACAGACAACGGTCATATTCATAGAATGTCCGGAGTACTTGAGAGTAATAGCCTTCATGAACATGGATATAAAGGCTATACCACCGAAGATATCTCTTATTATTTATACCGTCAGGCCATAGATGCTGCACGCTAACCAGCCTATGCCCGCGAAATCAATATTTCATACCCAATTCAAGAGCTTTCATTTCTTCAGGTATCATATAATGTTTCTTTTCCGGCAAAACCTTTTTCAGACCTTTTTCAAAATACTCGCTTGAAACAGCACCAGTTTCTGCCAGGAGCTTTCCTAGCATGATGATATTGGCGTAAGCAAGATTTCCCATATCGGAAGCTATCTGTGTCGCCGGTATTTCAAAGGCCTTTACATCCGTTCTCACGAGACTTCTATTCACCAAAGAGCTGTCAATCAGGATCATGCCTCCCGGTATGACCCAATTCTCGAATTTATCCAGTGACGGCCTGTTCATTGCCAAAAGAACGGTTGCGTTATTGATGATCGGTGATCCCACAGAATCATCAGAAATGATTACATGACAATTGGATGTTCCGCCTCTCATTTCCGCTCCGTATGACGGAAGAAATGAAACAAATTTGTTTTCCAGCATAGCCGAATAGGCGATCAGCTTGCCCGCGGCCTGTATTCCCTGTCCGCCAAAACCTGATAAAATAATTTCATGCTGTGCCATAAATCCTACACCTCCAAATCCTTCCCCTTGAAATTGCCGAGAGGATACTGCGGGATCATTTTTTCCTCGACCCATTTCAGTGATTTGACCGGATCAAGTCCCCAATTGGTAGGGCAGCTTGAAAGTACTTCTACGATTGAAAATCCGAGACCCGCCTGCTGCACTTTAAAAGCTTTCTTTATGGCCTTTTTAGCATTATTAATGTTCTTAATATCATGCATGGATACACGCTCCACATATACAGCGCCTTTCAGTGTTGCGAGCATCTCGCTCATATTCAGCGGAAAGCCTTCAAACTCTTCTCTCCTGCCAAAGGGAGAAGTAGTTGTCACCTGCCCTAACAGAGTCGTAGGGGCCATTTGTCCGGAGGTCATTCCATAAATTGCGTTGTTGATAAAGATGGCGGTTATTTTTTCACCTCTGTTTGCTGCATGCACGATCTCAGCAGTACCGATTGAGGCAAGATCACCATCCCCCTGATAGGTGAAAACTATATTTTCAGGGTAAACACGCTTGATGCCTGTTGCCACAGCCGGAGCTCTTCCGTGCGCGGCCTGCACCATATCACAGTTAAAGTATAAATAGTTGTTATAGGCACAGCCAACCGGCGAAACACCTATTGTATTGCCTTCTATATCCAGTTCATCGATCACTTCTGCAACCAGCCTGTGTATAATGCCATGAGTACAGCCCGGGCAATAATGCAGCGGCGTTTCTTTTAAGGCGTGCGGTCTTTGAAATACTATAGCCATTGTCAATCCCCTTTACTTCAATATTTCCTTAATTTTCTCCAAAATTTCATTCTGTGTCGGCACCATGCCGCCCATCCTACCGTGGAAGTATACTGGCTTCTTCCCGTTGACAGCAAGTCTGACATCCTCAACCATCTGTCCCGCGCTTAATTCAACTGAAAGAAATGCTTTGGGCACTTCGGCATATTTCTCGAATGCTGCCGTGGGGAAAGGCCACAGTGTTATCGGCCTAATCAGCCCTACCTTGATTCCTTCTTTTGCAGCTGACTTAATAACATTTTTAATAATCCTTGAAACGGTTCCATAAGCTGTAACGATGATATCCGCATCATCGCAGTTGAAAATCTCTACGCGGGTCTCATTCTCTGTAATCGTCCTATATTTAGCCTGCAGCTTGAAATTGTGCTTTTCAAGTACATCCGGTTCAATATATATCGAGGTGATATAGTTGTGCTCCCTCTTCATCCCCGTACCTGTTGCCGCCCAGCTTTTATCAGCCGGAAATATTTCCTCTTTATCCTTAAATTCGACACCTTCCATCATCTGGCCCAACATTCCGTCGCCCATAATCATGCAAAGCGTTCTGTATTTATCAGCAATATTAAAAGCTTCCACTGTAAGCTCATACAATTCCTGAACACTGCTCGGCGCCAATGCCACCATCCTGTAATCACCGTGGCCGCCACCCTTTGTAGCCTGGAAATAATCACCCTGTGCTGCTTGTATCCCACCAAGTCCGGGACCGGCACGCATAATATTCACGATCACAGCAGGCAGTTCGGCACAGGCTGCATAGGAAATAGCTTCCTGCTTCAGGCTTATTCCCGGACTTGAGGAAGAAGTCATGGCTCTGGCTCCCGCACTTGCTGCTCCATACACCATATTCATTGCAGCGATTTCACTTTCTGCCTGAATAAAGGTTCCATTGTACTGGCCCATTTTCCTGGCAAAATAATGTGCAACCTCTGTCTGAGGTGTTATGGGATATCCGAAGTAAAACCTGCAGCCTGCTCTTAATGCGGCTTCAGCGATAACTTCGTTCCCTTTCATCAGAATCTTTTCTCCCATTCTTTGATCCCCCTATCAATCTCACTTCTCTACAGTTATGACACAGTCAGGACAAATCGTTGCACAAAAAGCACAGCCAATACATTTATCCATCTCTTTTACACCCGCTGGATGAAAGCCTTTTAGATTAAGCTTCTCAGCGTCCATCTCAACTATTTTTTTAGGGCATACCGTTATACAAAGCTTACAGCCCTTACAGCGTTCTTCATTAAAAGTTACCTTTGGCATATCGCACCTCACATTCATAAGCGATTTTTTCTATTATAAATCTCTATTCATTCATTTGCAAGTATAAACAATGATTTGTTTACATAAACATGCACCGAAATGCATAAATTCTAAATGTTCCAGGGCAGCTTTATAAATTTCTCCAGATAGAGCCTTTCCGTATCCGGATCACCCGTATAATCCCGCAGGACTTCATCCATACCGCTGACAAATCCAACCGGTATAGAGAGTCTGGATGAGACCTCGCTGATAATACCAGAAGCTTCACCGATGATTTCCGGTGTGCTGGTTCCCAGCAGATTCGCGTTATTAACCAGCTTGTCTACCCGAAGATTCGCGCTGGCCTGTATTTCATGGATCATTCCTTCAATCTCATCAGCCGTTCTGGTCATGGGGCGCTTGGTATTGATAACGAAATAATGAATATATTCATCGGCTTTAATCTCTTCGTTATATCTGGACAGGACCTTTGCTCCCAGATCATCCCCTCCTACATCAAGCACTACGTGGTAGCTTTTGTTGTCAAACAGGGAACTGATCTCTGCCGGCAGTGACGGTACATCCACATTGGTATTGGCATAAACCGGTGTGATCACCTTTATACCTTTCCCCTCCAGCTCATTTCTGACATCTGCCGTACGAATGAAAGGGTTGACAATGTCAAGATCCACAATAGCTGTCTTTTTTCCGGCTTTGGCAAGCTGAAATGCATAGTTTACAGCTACTTCCGTTTTCCCGCTGCCAAAATGCCCGGTAAAGATAGTAATTCTTTTATTGAACATGATACCTCCGCGATTTCTTTTTCCGGACCTCATCCTCATAAGCCAATCGATACCACAATCCGTTTCTATCATTGCATGCATTATTTTTTTCTGCCAATGAGATCCATTACAACTTCACTTGCAATAATCAAGCCTGCAGCCGGTGGTACAAATGCTGTGCTTCCCGGAATATTCCTCCTGTCGGTACACTTACGTTCCGCACCCTTCGGACACACACACCCTTCTTTGCAGCTTGTCTGCTCATTTTCCAGGGTTTCAGACGGCACCTCGCTGGAAAACAGCACCTTCAGCGAAGTAATACCACGGTCTCGGAGCTCCTTCCTCATTACCCGTGCCAGGGGATCGACAGAAGTTTTGCTGATATCCGTAATCTCCAGCCGGGTCGGATCAAACTTGTTCCCTGTTCCCATACTGCAAATGATCGGAATATTTTTCTCTCTCGCCTTCATGACGAGGTCAATCTTGGCAGTCACCGTATCAATGGCATCGACAATATAGTCAATTTTCCCTTCCAGTAATTGTCCTGCTGTCTCAGGGAGGTAAAAAAGCTGGTGAGTCTCTACTTCCGCTTTCGGGTTGATATCCAGAATTCTTTCCTTCATAACATCAACTTTCGCTTTTCCAATTGTTTTTCTGGTAGCATGAAGTTGTCTGTTGGAATTGGTCAGGCATACCAGATCATCGTCTACCAGTATAAATCTTCCAACTCCGCTTCTCACCAGTCCTTCCACCACAAAGCTGCCAACTCCCCCCACCCCGAATACAGCAACTGTGGATTGTTCCAGCTTTTCTATTGCTTCACGTCCTACCAGCATTTCAAATCTTGAAAATGCATGCAGCATTATTTAATCCCGTCCTCTATTAATATGATTTTCCAGACTTTTTCGGACTTTTTAAGCTGAGCCGACATAAGCTGCCTTATCTGCGATTCAGTACTCAATCCTAATATCTGATAGTAAGTAACTGTAGAAATACCGTTCCCGGTCACTTCCTTTTCAATTGTATCAAACTTTGCAGTCTTTAACAATTCACTGTACAACGATGCATCTTCCGAATTGATATCATTTTTAGTGATTTCATCCGCCCTAAACTGTTTCAGCATAGTCAATCTGAGCCTAAAATCATCATGCAGCAGTTCCATTCCTTTTGCATAGTCCTTTTCTGAACTAAGATATGTATAAAAGCTTTTCAGGACCTTCAGCGGCTCGCTGTCCTGTACTTCGACATCGGTTGCCGGATGGCCCGTACTCCCTGCTCCGGTTTTATCACCCGTGGCATCAGAACTGCTGCTACTATTGCTATTACCTTCTGTACCGGAAGCCTCCGATTCTGTAGAACCGGTAGCCGCTGTACTGTTGGAAGCGGATGCAGCTTTAATTTCCTGCTTACTTCCATCCGTACTCAGCAGCAAATTTTGCTCTATATCATACAGTACTTCATTTTGCATCAATCCGGAGTCAAGATCACTTTTCATGCGCAAAGCCTGCTTCAGCTTTAGCACATGGACCGATTGCCATGCCGTAAACTCATAGTCATACAGGTAGGCCGGATTGCTGTTTGTCCCGATTATATTCCCTTGTTTATCTCTGTTAGCTTTTACTAAGTATTCGCCATTTTTGCAGTCGAACACTTCAAGCAGATTGTCTTCCTGAAAATTACTTAGGTACGGCGGATCGCCAAAGCTATAGGCGAGCTTGCTGAAATCCTTATTGAATGTCATTTTTCCATAAATCCCTGGATAGGAAAAAAGCTTTTCAACGGACATATCCCCCAACTCTACCAGATATAATGAAGTTTGAGTATACGCGTTGAAAGTTACTCCCTGTATCAGTATATACAGCTGAGAATGCACCGGATTCAGCAACGCCTGGCCGATCCTGAACACATCGGCAGTGCTGTCCGTTTTTCCTTGGGTTTCAAATGTCCCGGAAAGCTCCGATAGTTCGCCTTTCTCAAGTTCATTTACAGTGCTGACACCATTGAGATAGTACTGCAGTCTGATAAAAGTTCTGTTTTCACGGTCTTCACACATCCGCATTTCAAGCTCATATTCCGGAGTATTGTTTTCAACCTCAATTTTTTCATTGAGAATGAAAGCTTCCTGCTGTATAGCTTCGACCGCAATCTGATCATCGGAGGTGTCATTGTCTACGGTATTGCTGTATTTTGTATCTGCGTCGGAGCTGAAAGAATTCGCCGTACCGGTGTGGTCGGTTTGTACATTTTCAATATTCGCCTGCCCGGATTGCTGTTTTTTATCGGACAACCTCCCAAAATACTGCAAGCTCATTACGATCAGCAATATGGCTGCTGCGATAAACAATGTAGTCATGCGTTTGTTCATCATATCCACCACACCTTTCAATTCTCAATGGGGGCAAGCCCCCCCTCGCTACGGGTAAAATGAATTCGCCCTACGCTACACTTCGTGCACCACGTCGAAATGTGGCGTTTGAATAACGTCAGTGAGACGATTTCGACGTTGTTCAAACGTAGTATCCTCATCCACATAAGGGTATTATACCGTAAGATCCATTTATGAGCAATTTGGACAATCATGATTTTTATACAACTATGATTTTATCCTTTCCATGAATTTCATACTTTGCTATAATAGGAGAGGTGTCATTCTGTACGAAGATGTCCCGGAGTGCACCTGCTAAA
>JAEZLF010000304.1 GCA_023435925.1 Bacillota bacterium | reverse complement strand
GTCTTGCTTCTGCTCCCAGCCGCCGCTTTGAGTTTGCTGGGGGCTTAAATCAGGAGGCGGGAACCCCTTCCTGCTTCTTTTCCCAGCCGCCGCGTTGGGTTTGTTGGTAATAGACCAAGTGATGGCTGGCGTCTTTCCAGCGTTTCCACTGGCCGCGGGCGGCCTGAACGGCGGTTTCGTTATTGCCGTCAAACAGGTTCAGCACGCGGTCAAAGCCCGCCGGATCGGGGGCATCGGCGCCGTCACACAGCACCAAAACCGTGGCCTGATTGGGGTTTTCCAACGTGTGGGTCAGATAAATGGGCTGATCTTGGGGTGCGCCATCTTGGGCGCCGCCATGGGGCAGGAAGCTATCGTCCCGATAGGCCCAGAGAAAGGCGTTTAGCGCAGTGACCCGTTCGGGCGACGAGGTTAGGACCACGACGCGCATTTTCCCGCCATAGGCCTTCTCCAACAATTTGGGCAAGGCCTGTTCAAGGCTAAAGCGCGTCAGGTGGTAAAAACCGATCTGTGTCATGGGTTCCGCTAAACACTGGCCTTCACTGGCGAACACGGCCCTTCAACAAAAAGGGCCAAGCCTGACAAGGCTTGGCCCAAATCGTAACATCTGGTTCACTGAAACCAAAGGCTTAAGCCTTTTCTTCGGCCTTCACCAAGGCGTCCAGCAGACGCACGCCAAAGGCGGTCGCCCCCTTGGCGCAAGTGGGTTTGTCCTTGCTGCTCCAAGCCATGCCGGCGATATCAAGGTGCGCCCAAGGCGTGTCGCCCACAAACCGCTTCAGGAATTGGGCAGCGGTGATCGAGCCCCCTTCCCGGCCACAGGAATTGCGCATATCGGCGATTTGCGACTTGATCATGGCGTCATAGGCCTCGCCCATGGGGAAGCGCCAGACAGATTCGCCCGTAACCTTGGCGGCGTCATTGATCTTGGCCACCAGATCGTCATCATTCGAGAACAGCCCCGCATGTTCATGGGCAAGGCTGACGATGATCGCACCGGTCAGGGTCGCCAGATCGATCATGTAACGGGGCTTAAACTTTTCCTTGGTGTACCAAAGGGCGTCAGCGAGGACCAAGCGGCCCTCGGCATCGGTATTGATGACTTCGATGGTTTGGCCGGACATGGAGGTCACCACGTCACCCGGACGCTGGGCGGTGCCAGACGGCATGTTTTCCACCAGACCGACCACGCCCACCACATTGGCCTTGGCCTTACGACCGGCCAAAGCCTTCATGGCGCCAAGGACAGCGCCCGCGCCGCCCATATCCCATTTCATGTCTTCCATGCCCGCGGCAGGCTTGATCGAAATGCCGCCAGTGTCAAAGCAGACACCCTTACCGACAAAGGCGATCGGATCTTCCGAACCCTTGCCGCCATTCCAGCGCATCACCACCAAGAAGCTTTCGCGGTCCGAGCCCTGGCCCACGCCCAAAAGCGCGCCCATGCCCAGCTTCTTCATCTGCTTTTCGCCAAGGATTTCCACCTCGACACCAAGCTCTTCCAGCTTCCTGCATTCGGCGGCCAGCGTTTCCGGATAGATCACATTGGCCGGTTCGGAGACCACGTCACGGGTCAGGAACACGCCGTCCGCCAGCTTGTCCAAGGGGCCAAAGGCGGTCTTGGCAGCGGCGAAGTATTCTAGGCTGAAGGTCAGCTTCTTGGGCTGCTTATCCTTCTTGTCGGTGGTGTGATACTTGGTGAAGCGGTACGAACGCAGCCGCGCCCCCAGGGCCGCATGGGCAGAGAACTCGGCGGTGCCAAGGGGGCCACCCTCTTCGATCAGGAAGGTCACCGGGTCATCGCCCTTGGCGGCTTCGTGGAAGGCAGCGCCGCCCCAATTCTGGGCAGCCACCTGATCGATCATGTCCACATCGCCAAGACCGGCCAGCACGATGCGGCTCGCCTTGGTCCCGGCCGGGGCGAGGATGGTCAGGCAGGAATCCTTCTTTCCTTCAAACTTGGCCACTTCCATGGCGCGGCGCAGGGTTCCACCGGTCGAGGCATCAAAGGCCTCGGCCTGCGGGCAGAGCTCAGCCCCCTTGGCGACCGGAATGACCACCGCCCCTTCGGACGGAAGCTCAAGCTTGGAGAAGGAAATCTTCATGGAAACGATCCTTTGAGCGGATAAATCCTTTGAATAAGGACTTAAAAGGAATTGGGCCTCCACCAATGTAGTGCAGCCCCAGATGTTATAAAGGCCCAAGCTCTCGACCGAGAGGCTTGGGCCTTTATTAAATCCCTGGGCAGCGGCTTTTAGAAGGCCAAACCTGTCGGCTGGCCTAAAAAACCGTTAAAATTCCCGTTGGCGATGGGACGGACCGCGCGGACGGGTCACATGGCGTTCGCGACGCGGATTGGGACCGATCTGCTTGGCGCCCTCTTGGCGCACGGGGCGGATGGAATAGCCGACCGTATCCAGGATGCCATGGGGCGCAAGGTGCAAATCTTCCAAGCGCATCGGATAGGACCGAAAAGTGACTTCGCGCAATGGACGCAGCATCAAGCCCCGAACCGGAGATTGCGCGCGATTGCGACGAGCGAAGGAAGACGGGCGGACCTTAAGCGGGAGCTTCATGGATCGGAGGATTCCTTGATGCCGGAAGGTGAAAAGCAAAAAGGCAGAGCGGCGATGAAACCGGAAGCGTTAGTCGCACATAGCACTTTCTAGATAGGGTCGACACACTACGCCCAATTAAGTACCCCCATCAACATGAGTCTTCTCCGAAAGCCGAGAGATAGCGCGCATACCTCGTTCGAGGGTTGTCCCTTTCGGCAAGGCCCTGCGACAAAAGGGGGAAGCTGGGGCGTGGCCTCAAAAGCCTTTGATGACAATCCAAAGGTTTAGGGGATATTTTGCCCCCTTGTCGGATAAGCGCGCCCTTCGCCGTCTGGGCGCAACCCAGGAAGGAGTTTTCGGTCTTGGCTTTTGAAACCCTTTTGGCCCCGCTTCAAGACGTGGCGCGCCGCGCGGGTACCGCGATCCTTGAGGTTTATGCCCAGGATTTTGACGTGGTCTATAA
>JAEZLF010000277.1 GCA_023435925.1 Bacillota bacterium | reverse complement strand
AATATCCTTTATTGCGGATGGTTTTACATTTTCAGGAGCTTCAAAGGTATTGTGTGCGTTCATGGCCGGCCCCGCCAACACAGTTCCGGATGCTTTAGAGCAGTTGGCACCTCTGAGCTCGAAGCTGATATCCATTCCGCTATCTGGTCTGAGATTACATAATGTAACATGAACCCTTCCTTCAGAGTCTATAGAGGAGGAAGCACTGAGAGCCGGAATTGTCTCTTCACCAAGCTTATAAACAGGTGCGTCAAACGCAGTGTGAACCAGTTCGGCCTCCATATGTGCCTTATACATATCAAATACATGATAAGTAGGTGTGAGGAGCATTTTATCACCTTCAGTCAATATTACCGACTGCAATACATTGACCAACTGAGCGATATTAGCCATTCGAACCCTGTCACAATGAGAGTTGAAAATATTAAGAGTAATACCGGCAACAAGAGCATCTCTGACAGTGTTTTGCTGATACAGGAAGCCTGGATTTGTTCCGGGTTCAACGTTGTACCATGTACCCCATTCATCTACGATCAGATCTACACGCTTTTCCGGATCGTACATATCCATTATGGTGGAATGCTTTGTGATGAGCTCATCCATCATCAAGCTTTTTCTTAGTGTGGTGAACCATTCATTTTCATCGAAAACAGTTGCGGAGCCTTTGTCAGACCAGTTGCTTTTTGGAACGGTATAATAATGGAGACTCAGGCCATCCATGTATTTCCTTGCTTCCCGCATCAGTACCTCTGTCCAGTTGTAATCGAAGTTATTAGCTCCGCAGGCAATTTTGAAGATTTTGTTGTCGCCATAGCTTCTTACATAAGTTGCATAACGTCTGTATTCATCGGCGTAGTATTCCGGTCTCATATTGCCGCCGCAGCCCCAGTTTTCATTACCCACGCCAAAGAATTTCAGCTTCCAGGGTGATTTTCTGCCGTTTTGCTCTCTGAGATCAGCCATGGGAGATTTCCCGTCAAAGGTTATATATTCAACCCATTGCTGCATTTCATACACGGTACCGCTTCCGACATTTCCGTTGACATAGGGTTCGGCACCGATCAACTCACATAATCTGAGGAATTCATGGGTTCCAAAGCTATTATCCTCGACAACACCGCCCCAGTGTGTGTTAACCATTCTAGGACGGCTCTCTGCCGGGCCTACGCCATCCCTCCAATGGTATTCATCGGCAAAACAACCACCTGGCCATCTGAGCACGGGTATTTTAATTTTTTTCAGTGCTTCCAGCACATCGTTGCGGATGCCATCCGTATTGGGAATAGGTGAATCCTTGCCAACCCAGATGCCCTCATAAATGCATCTGCCCAGATGCTCAGAAAAATGACCGTAAATGTTTTTGTTGATTACGCCCTTCTTGATGTCGGCATTCACTTGTAGTTTAACCATTTCATTCAGCTCCTGTTCGTTTATTTTTATTTTATTATTTCATTGGGACACTTTTTTATGGACTTTCTTAGTATGGGTGTAGCTGGGAGCATGATTCTCTTACCTCTGGGTGGTGCTGTTAACTTTGTTAAGCTTTCCGGAGATGCTGTATGTGATTTTCCCTGAGAGTTGCCATGCGAGACTGTCGGGGAGTCCTCCAGTACTGAAAAAATCTCTGATATAAGCTGCCTCATATCCAGGTCAAAGGTAGAGATAGCGGGGGAGTATTCAGCTGAAAGCGGAATATTGTCACAGCCGAGCACCGAGATATCAGCAGGTATGGAGAAACCGCTTTCCTGCAATCTTTTCATAAAGCCTGCCGCCATCCAATCATTTGCTGCGAACACGGCTGTTGGGCTGTTAACCTTGGCTAATTTTTGGCAGTAAAGTTCTCCAAGCTTGTAGCCTCCTGCCCAATTCATCTTGTCCGTGATGGTATCCACATGAATTCCAAGCTTTTCTGCCGCATCCAGTAAGCCCTTTTTTCTAAAAAATGCAGAAGGATATTTCTCGGGACCTGCCAGATGAAGAATTCTGGTATGGTTATGTTCAAATAATATTCTTGCAGCATCACAGCCGATTTTGTAATCATCAAAGCTAATCTGGGTTATATCCTGCAGCCAGGGATATTCCTGAATGGTGATGACAGGACTGTATAAGGCGGAAAGGGACTCCAATATGGAATTCTCAAGAAGCCCCATGATAATAAGGGGCGATCCGGACTGGCCGGGAACAGGTTTATCAATATCTACCATATTAAGGTTGAAGGAACGTTTAGCAGCTTCATTGGTGATTTCAACCAGGAATTTATTATAAAATGGGTCATTGGGCTTAATATCAGGAGATCCAATAAGGCTGAGACTACACATTTTAACCAGTGGGGTTATATAGGTGCCTTTCCCCTGCATCTGCACCAACAAGCCTTCTGAGGTCAATTCTTTTAATGCAGCTCTGATACTCAGCCTGCTTACACTGAACTGCTCTGAAAGTGTTCTTTCAGATGGAATTCTAATATAGGAATCTGAACGCAACGGGAGTATTTGCTCTCTGAGCTTTTCTAGCAGAATCTCCTTCACAAGTGGTGCTTCACCGAGTTTACACATGAGCAGCTACCTCACAAACCAATTCAATACCATTATAATACCATACGGACAATAGGGCGTCAAATGAAAACAAAATTTTCAAAGCATTGTTGTGGTATAATAGTAAGGACATACTGTACAAGGAAAGGGGGCGCTTCTGCAAATACCATAGCCGGGAAGCTTCCCCTGCATGAAGGAACGAAGTTCGCTGAATGTCCTTTACAGATTTGTATAACAGATATATTTCTAAGGAGCGAGCAGATGAAACTGCCTGAGGCATTTGTAGATCGAATGAATAAGTTGCTTGGCGAGAAGGAAGCCGA
>JAEZLF010000244.1 GCA_023435925.1 Bacillota bacterium | reverse complement strand
GTAAGGCTTTATGATATGAAGCCTGTGAAATATACACCTGCGCATACGTTGGACACTTACGCCGAGCTGGTTTGCAGCAATTCATTTCGGGCTGACAGGCTGGAAAACGCAGTTGGTTTACTGAAGGAAGAAATGAGATTGCTGGATTCGCTTATCATGCGGTGTGCCGATGCCACAAGACTTCCTGCAGGCGGAGCATTGGCAGTGGATCGCAAAGGCTTTTCCGAAATGGTTACAAGAGAAATTCAAAATCATCCCAATATATCCGTTCATGCGGAAGAAGTTCATTCACTGCCGGAGGAAGGCATCACTGTTATCGCTACCGGTCCGTTGACATCAGAAGCATTATCCGGCTGTATTTCCCAGCTTACGGGGAGTGATGGGCTGTATTTTTATGATGCGGCTGCTCCGATTGTCACATATGAGTCTATTAATATGGATGTTGCATTCCGGGCATCACGGTATGGGAGAGGAACAGATGACTATATCAACTGTCCCATGAGTAAAGAGCAGTATGACATTTTTCAAAATGAACTGGTAAATGCTGAGGTTGTTCCTTTAAAGATATTTGAAAAGGAGATTTTATTTAGCGGCTGCATGCCTGTGGAAAGTATGGCCAGGAAAGGGCATGATACCATTCGTTACGGACCGCTGAAGCCTGTCGGACTGGTGGATCCCCATACAGGTAAAGAGCCGTATGCAGTTGTGCAATTAAGGCAGGATAATGCGGAAGGGACACTTTATAATATCGTAGGTTTTCAGACCCATTTGCGCTGGCCGGAGCAGAAGAGAGTATTCGGCTTGATACCCGGTCTTGAAAATGCAGAATTTGTCCGATACGGTGTTATGCACAGAAACACCTATATCAATTCGCCTGAACTGCTGGATTCAACCTACCAAATGGTTTCCAGACCGGATGTCTATTTTGCGGGACAGATTACAGGCGTAGAAGGGTATATTGAATCGGCGGCATCTGGTCTTGTAGCCGGTTTGAATGCCGCGTTCCGATGTCTTGGCAAGGATAGGGTGGTATTTTCCCCGGAGACAGCTATCGGTTCATTGGCGGCTTATATTTCAGGGAGTGCTGTCAGTAAATTTCAGCCGATGAATGTGAGCTTTGGTTTAATACACGCTCCAAAGCTTAAGGTGAAAAGCAAAAAAGAAAAATACCTTGTTTTGGCACAAAATGCTATTGAACAAGTGAAAAATATCAGATTACAAATGGACTGTATAGACTAAACAAGAAACATGCTACTTATAACGAGACAATTCCAACATATTGTCGAAAAAAAGAGTTAAAATACATTATGTTGTTGTATTTCTGATTTTATTATGTTAGAATCAAAATATCATATGGAATATTATGTATTCCTTACTATTCCGTGATTAAAAGACTTGGCTGTAAGATTTAGCAATGGATTAAAGGTTTTAGTAAGTATTGTCGAAATAGATTAGAGTGTAGTATTTATTGTGTAAATCTTTATTCAGGAGGCGGGCAGAATGCTGGAAAAGCTGACAAGTCATTTAAATCTTCGAGAAAAATCCTTGGATGCAGCTTGGATGAGGAATGAGGTTATAGCACAGAATATAGCAAATGTTGACACACCAAACTATAAAAAAAGAACCGTACGGTTTGAAGAGTATTTGGAAGATGCACTGGATAAAAGCAGTTTCAAGGGGAATACCACCGACAGCAGACATATTCCCATCAGCAGCGGCGACCTTGATCATATCAATATTAAGGTAACACAGGAATATGACAATCTCAGTACAAGACTTGATGGTAATAATGTGGATATTGAGAGTGAGATGGCTTCACTTGCCAAAAATGACATCCGATATTACACACTGGTTCAGAGTATAAATGACAATTATCAGAAGCTAAAATCTGCTATTAAGGAAGGGAGGTAATGGATAATGGGTTTCTTCGGTGCACTGGATATTGGAGCTTCAGCTCTGACTGCACAGCGACTTCGCATGGACACCATTTCTCAGAATATTGCAAATGCTAATACAACCAGAACCGAGAACGGCACTCCTTACAGAAGGAGATTGGTTATATTTGAAGAAAAATCAGAAGCGGTTCCCTTTTCTGAATATCTTTCTGCCAGCAGCAGAGAACGTTATATCGGTAAAGGTGTCAAGGTTTCAAGGATCGTGGAGGATGGCAGCCCGTTAAAAAGGGTATATGATCCCGGCAATCCCGATGCAGATGCAGAAGGTTATGTAGAAATGCCGAATGTTGATATTATTACGGAAATGGTCAATATGATTTCTGCTACCAGAGCATATGAAGCCAATGTCACATCCATTAATATTACAAAAAGTATGGCTTTAAAGGCATTGGAAATAGGCAGTTAATTACATAGGATAAAAGGCGGTGTATGATATGCCCATTCATCAAATAGGAACACCCGGTTCACTGGCGCCTACTCGTTCACTTTTTGAAACATTGGAGCAGCAAGATGCTGTAAATAATGTAAAGGTGCCTTTTGCGGATTATTTTAAGCAGGCGCTGGAAAACACAAACAGCCTGCTGATTGAATCGGACCAGATGGCAGACGCATTTGCAGCAGGCAAGATCGACAATATTGCCCAGGTTACTCTTGCTGCGGAGAAAGCGGATATCGCATTTCAATTTACAATGCAAATCAGAAATAAAATTTTAGACGCGTACTCAGAAATTATGAGGATGCAGATATAAGTGTCGATTACAAATGATAAATTCATTTACAGGGTGGTGAAGCAATGCCAGATTTCATCAAAAAATTTCTGGATCAGCTTAAAGAATTTTGGGGAAGTCTCGAAAAATCTCAAAAAACACGTCTATATATTACATCTGCTGTTGTGATTATCGCAATTGGAATATCTATTTTCATGCTCACAAGACCAAAGCGCATTGTCCTTTTTTCGAATTCGGATCAGAAGCAAATAGGAGAAATGTCAGCTATTCTTAATGACAACGGCATCTGGAATTCTGCTGAGAACAATGGTACCAGCCTCATGATAGACTCCAAGAACAACAACAAAGCGCAGATATTGCTGGCTCAGGCCGGATATCCCAAAGAGGGGTTTACATTTGAGGATGCCATATCTAAGATTGGCATTACAACAACAGAAAGTGACAAAAAGGTTATCTGGAAGCGGCAGCAAATTTCGGATCTTGAAGCGAAAATTGAGATGCTCGACAATATCGACGAGGCTGTAGTAACTCTTGCCACACCGGACTCGTCCATTTTCAGGATTGAAGGGCAGGAACAGCCCAGACCTACTGCATATGTTATGATCAGACCCAATCAGAAGATGACTGCCGCTCAGGTGGAAGGGATCGTCATGCTTGTGTCAAGAAGCGTTGAGAAGCTTGATCCAAAGGATGTAACGGTAGCCGACAATAATAGCAATATTCTGAACGCAAATACAGGGGATGATTCCATCAATGCTGTAAACAGTCAGGAGGAGCTTCGGCAGAAAAGAGAAGCGGAGCTGGAGCAGAAGGTTCTGAATTATTTTAGTGTTGGACAGTTTGATAATTTTGATACTCTTCGTGTTGTTGCCAATGTAACACTCGACTTTGATAAAGATAAGGCTCAGATCAAATCCATAACGAATCCTCAGGGAATGGATGGCGGAGCTGTCATAAGCAGCAAGATCAGTGAAGAGAAAGTCAAGAACGGATCGGCCTCAGGAGAACCGGGGTTGCAAACAAATCCCGGTGAAGCCAACGCACCCTCCTATCAGATCGGAAACGAGGCTAATTCCGACTACTCCAACAAGCAGGAGGAAACGAATTTTGGCTACGACGAGACTCTGAGGGAGCGGGAAAAAGCAACTGGAAAGCTCATACCGGAGGAATCGGGAATTGCCATTTCATTATGGTATGGTAAAAAGGTCGCAGACGATTCAAAGCTGGGAGATGAATTTATTAATGAAATAAAGGTAGCTGCCAGTACAGCCACCGGTGTGCCTGTTAACAACATTTCTGTAAACAAGCTGAAGCTGGCACAACCGGAAGAGGTAGAAATTACTACGAGTGAAAGGATCAGACAACTGATATCGGATTATGGCTTCTTTGTACTCATGCTGCTGCTGATCATTGGTATGCTGATTGTCGGTTTACCCAGAAAGAAAGTGCCGCAGCAGGATGAATTACAGCCTGCGATGGCAGGAGGGCCGAAGTTTGTTGTCCCGGAGCATGAGGATCCTTTACCGGATATTGAGCTGGAAGAAAGATCAGAAATAAAGAAACAAATCGATAAATTTGTAAAACAGAAACCAGATGCGGTTGCACAACTTTTGAGAAATTGGCTTTCCGATGAATGGGACGGCTAGGAGAGGTAACTTTTATGGCGAGGTCAATAGGTACTAAATCGGATCGTACAGGCCGCGAAAAGGCTGCGATGCTGTTAATTTCAATAGGTCCCGAAAAGTCTGCAGAGATCTTTAAACATCTGAAGGAAGATGAGATTGAACAGCTAACTCTTGAAATTGCGAATATCAGAACGGTAACTCCCGAAGAAAAAGAAAGGGTATTGGAGGAGTTTTATCAGATATGCCTTGCTCAAGAGTATATCGCCGAGGGTGGTATCGGATATGCAAAAGAAATCCTGGAAAAAGCTCTTGGTACTCAAAAGGCTCTGGATGTGATCAATAAGCTTACCGTTTCTTTGCAGGTCAGGCCATTTGAATTTGTCAGAAAAGCAGATCCATCACAGCTTTTAAACTTTATTCAAAAGGAGCATCCCCAGACAATAGCACTGATACTGGCTTATCTCAAGCCTCAGCAAGCTTCTGTTGTTATGGCGGCTCTGCCTCAGGACAAGCAGGCGGATGTAGCACGGCGGATTGCAACGATGGACAGAACTTCTCCTGAAGTAATCAAAGAAGTGGAAAGGATTCTGGAGAAGAATCTTTCATCCCTTGTTACAGAAGACTTTACAGCAGCCGGAGGAGTTCAGGCGATTGTCAACATTCTCAACACTGTCGATAGGGGCACAGAAAAGTACATCATGGAAACACTGGAGATCGAAGACACGGATCTGGCAGAAGAAATCAGAAAGAGAATGTTTGTATTCGAAGATATACTGACATTGGACAACCGTGCTATACAGAGATTCCTCAGAGACGTGGAGAACAATCAATTGGCAATTGCTTTGAAGGGTGCAACGGAAGAAGTCCAGAAGATCATTTTCTCAAACATGTCCAAGAGACTGACGGAAATGATCAGAGAAGACATAGAATTTATGGGGCCTGTGCGGCTTAAGGACGTTGAAGAAGCGCAGCAGAAGATAGTCAATATTATCAGAAAGCTGGAGGATGCCGGAGAAATTGTCATTTCCAGAGGCGGAGGTGATGAGATCATTGTCTAGTAAGGTTGT
>JAEZLF010000240.1 GCA_023435925.1 Bacillota bacterium | reverse complement strand
CTGTTGCCCGATCCACCTCTTGATGAGGATAACTTCATTCCTGAAGGAAGTCCGCTGACAACTGATATGTAGTTTGAGTTCGAGGTTATGTTATTAACACTGGCGTTACTGGCGAAATTGCTTGTGTCAAGAGTGACTACAACAGCACTCTCAAAGCTCCCGTCCAAATCATCTGATTCTATAAAAGCAGAAGGAGAGTAGGTCACACCCGGAGTGACTGTTACTGTTACAGTGTCCGGTGCCGAATCCTTTTGTCCATCATTGACTATCAGCTGAAATACGTAAGTACCAACATTGGTGAACGTAACCTCCGGCTGTAATTCATTAGACTGGAACGTAACATTAGGACCGCTAACTTTTGTCCATCGGTATGTAACTTTATAACCTTCAGGCAAACCATCATCCGTATAAGATCCTTCCAATCTTACTTTGGAGGAAGCTGAAACTATTTTATCCGGACCGGCATCCGCAACCGGTGCAGTATTGGGATCAGGTAATACAGTTATTGTTACTGTGTCTGCTGATGATATCAACCTTCCATCACTTGCCGTCAGACTGAATACATATGTTCCATCTTTGGTAAATGTGATCTCCGGCTTCCACGTATTTTTATTTGAGAATGTCGCAGTTGCAGGTCCGCTCGTTTGTGTCCATGTTGGCGTAACCGTAGAACCAGTAGGTAAGCCGTCATCTGTATATGAGCCGCTTAGTACTGCTTTTGAAGGAAGTGTAATCGTTTTGTCCGCACCAGCATCTACGACAGGTGCTTTGTTGGGATCAGGTAATACAGTTATTGTTACAGTGTCTTCATTTGAACTAAGCGCTCCATCACTTGCAATTAGACTAAACACATAGGTTCCTGCCTTCGGAAATGTAACAGTAGGCTTCAATATTTTTGTATTAGAAAAAGACGCTGAATCTGGCCCACTCTTTTGAGACCATGTGGGAGTCACTTGAGACCCTGATGGAAGGTTATCATCTGTATATGTACCTGCCAATGTTGCAGTTGAAGGAAGTGTAACCGTTTGATCAGCACCAGCGTTTACGGTTGGTTTTCTATTAATTTCAACAGGAATAGTTAATGTTACATGGTTTTGACTTCTACTACCAATTGCTCTCCAAGCGGTACCTTGAAAAAGTCCTTTCGAATATTCTTCTTCTATTGCACTCTTTTTAATATCTATTTTTATTGTAGTAATACTAACGTCGCTTGCCGGAGTACCGCTTAATACTAAATTTACCTTTTGGCTATCACTACTGTTTCTTGAAGCATTCAAAGTTAATCCTGAAGGATTTTGTGTAACCACAATATCCTTACCAGTTCCGACTTCTATACTACTGATAAATCTATAAGATGTCCAATCCAACCAGCTATCAGCTGAGACTTCAATAGTCAACGTATTTTCGCTTACTCTGCCATTATTCTCAACGTTCATGACAAATTTACTTGGTGATGAACTGATGCTCACACTTGCAGCTGCGGATACCGGCATACTTAAGCATACAAAGACTACCGAAATAGTTGCTACAAATGTCATAAACCGCATAAATCTTTTCATCAAAACACATCCTTTCCAAAATACCATCCCTCTATCTTTTTAACCTTCTGTCCACATGAATACTTCTATATTGATAAGATCATTGTTCACTCCTGCTTTTCTTTCCAGCTTAACACCTTGTATCTTTTCACAAGAGTTCTGGTTCCGCTCGTAGTGTTGTATTCCTCCACGAAGTCGATGTCCAGGCCAATACTGCCTATTGTTGTATCAAAAAACTTACGCACTCTTGACTGATTTTTCAATGTTGATAGAATTGCTGCTTCATTATACTTAATTGTTAAATCGCCATCTATCGTTAATTTCCCTTCACAAATAATCGCACCTTTAAACTCACCATTTCCTGTCACAGTGAGATCTCCTTCGCTGTATATAATGCCGCTGATACCGCTGATATCCCTTGTATGAGAACCGGCACCAAGGAATATAAATCCATTTACAGACGCATTATATGCCTTGTTTACATAATTTTCAAAAGCTCCGATATACCCTGTCCCAAGATATTTTGTTTTTGCATCAAAAATACTCATCAGAGGAGCTCCAGCCAATTTTAGTTCGTTGTAAGCAATGTAACTTCTGCTGGAATAACCTCCTATCCCCTCATATACAACCGCATTAGAGGAAATATTATCTTGCATCATGGCAACTCCCAGCACATATCCGTCTGCGGTTGACGTCCCATTTATGATATTCGTCTTTATCCCGCCTGCTGATGTAATAAAATCAGAAAGATCTGATTTCATACTCAGCCCCGATGGGGTTGTCAAATAATACTTAGTCCCGTTTCTTTGAAACGGTGGCGCAATAAAGTCCGTTCCATCCGCCATGTAGGCATCAAAAATGGCTGTGGGACTGGTGACCCTTGATGTAATACTTTCTGCTGACTTGTAGTAGTATTTGCCGCCCACTTCACTCCATACCGGTCCTGCCTGATCAAATTCATAAAAAGCAACACCTGGTACAAAAAGCCTGCTGTTTATCTGAATAGAGCTGCTTCGTGTTAATCCATCCGCTTCATATGGGTAGTTATTAATAATTGAACTGCTCTCATTTGGATTCACATTCAAACCGTCTTCCGGTTCTGATCGAAGTCCGATATAATTTGTTTCAGCTACCCCGGCTGCAGCTGTCCCAATGACCATTTCAGAGTGTCTCCCATCCATCCGGATATCTCGTGCTGTTACCAGGTTTCCCTGAGCTGTCATAGAGCCTGCAGATACTCCAGATTCTATTGTAAACTCATTGCAATAGACATTTCCCCACTTTCTGTGATCCCAAAATACAAACGGAATCGCACCATCTGGTGCTGAACCTGTTGAATTTTCAGTATAATTCGATAGAATCACCCCATGAGCAACGCTTTCGGTAAAAAACAAATCATTATCATTGAAAATTTTATTTTTTGCAGTATAATCAGTGCTGACTCCACTGCCGGCATATCGGTGAATATTGATTTCTCCGCCATTGCCTGTAACATGGACATCTCCTGCTGTATAAACATTTCCATAAATATGAATCGAAGCTCCAGTGGTGGAGGCCAGCCCCCCGGTTTGAGTTGCTGAAGCAAATACATCGCCCTCTACCCTTACATTACTTCCCTCACCAATTTGTATTCCATTCTGCACCGACAGGGCATTTGCCCAAATCGGATTCCCCTTGTACGGTATGTTGATTCGCTGAATAACAGTCTCATACCTTGGGACAATCACAGAAATCTCTGTTTCCACTCTCTTACCTGCTACCGCAGCATCCTGTGCAAGCACATATACCACGATGTCACCATCAGTCGGCTTTGTAGAGCTGTCCCACACGGATAACACATTCAGTCCGATAAACTTATTGGTGCACCATTGTGTAGTATTCGGATCCGGATATCCATATTTGCCGGCTCCGCCTTTCAAAACCAGAGCAACGTCAGGTATTACGCCGGGGGATGAGGTTGCCAGATCATTAAGCCTTTTCGATGCGAAATGAAAATAGACCCTGTCGAATACATCGGACATATAGACTTTCAGGTCATTCTCATAGGCCATCCTGGCGTCATCCGCGCTAGGATACGTCGTCGTATTGTCGATATAATCCTGAACCGTAATTGCAATACCTCCGCCGGTGGTCCACTCATCCTTATAATGTAGATGAAAGAACTTCTGGGCGCCGGAATCAGTACCATCGTCCATCATGTATTCTGTTTTAAACTTGGATAATGTAAAAGCAGTTGCCGTGGTCGCCATGGCATCATATCTGTTCTGGACATATTCAACGGCATCCTGCTCTGCGATCGTTAATTGGGCGTCAACCTTCTGAACCAACTCTTCCGCCTGTGAATCCAGCGAATAAAACTCCGTTGACCAGCTCTTTGACTTGCTGCCCATGCTTATATTGGCAGCACTTGCTACCAGCGCAATTGTACCCAGTGCTGTAAGCACGAGGATAACAGCCAGCACCAGTACGGCCGCCACGCCCTTTTCATTGTTGTATTTTTTTAAAAAGCTCAGTCTTTTCATACTACCTCACTCTTTATCCTCAAGCCCTAACTCTTTATCCTCAACCTGTCTCCGAAATCTTCTTACATATTCTACCACAAACTATTTCACCAGGTGCTTCGTCACTTTGTTTTTCGCCATTTCCAGCCCATCCGATATTTTGCTTACTCGAATATCAGCAGAATATAACGCTGCTTGTCTATCACCTGAAAGAATAAAATTCGCACTGGAGTGTCCGGTTTGAGGGACTACCGTTATGGCAGAACCCGTCGGAGCATCGCATACGTAAATATCCGCTATAACCTTATCAGCATCCTTCCAAGTCGCTGATACAGTATCATAATAACGATACCCGGCGCTATTATCTACCCGAATACTTACGGCACCGGATGCCAAGGGTGCATTCATATCCTTTGGATCGCTTTGTATCTGCAGAGGTACATAAGCAGTTCCATCCCGTATCATAACGTTATTTGGAGTCGTGAGAGGAACATTATTCTGAGTATAGGTCCCTCCGCTTATTGACACCATAAACTGCGTAGGATCACCTACCGGATTGGATAGCATTAAGCTGATATTGCTATCTTTCGGAGCCCCCGTATCATCTGCCGGATCAATATCCCCTGTCCACGCAAATGGCGGGTGATAGCTGATCGCCGTAGATGTGGAAGCGGTTGTGGTCTCCTCCAATACAACCTTATACTCCGACTGCCCATCCTGCGTAGTTGTGTAGCTTGTCCATTCCTTGTTGTAAAATCGCGTGTAAGTCGTGATACCCGCTGAAGTGGATACACCGGAATGAACAGTGAATTCATCATCCAGCGGATCTGCTTTATAAATCTCTCCTAATTCCACACACAAAGCATTTGCCTTATCCAGGTCGTAAGCGGAACGATTTGTTTTCGTTGATAACACAAACATTTGAAGAAGCGCAACAGAAACGATGGCAAGTACTGCAAAGGATGTAATAACCTCAACAAGAGTAAAACCTTTATTGTTATTCCGTTTCTTTTTTTCCATCCCTCTGTGTACCAATTTCTTCATACCATCACCTGTCCCGGATCTCCCGGATATAGAAGCGCTTCCCATAATTTAAAATCTCAATGATATTCCGCAGCTTACCGCAAAATTTCAGCATTCCCTGCCTTATTTTACATTCACACTGCCTGTGGTCTTCCCCAGCTTAAACCTCGGATTTTCTGTGTTATCACCCTTTACAGTAATCTCAAGAGGCATCCCCGAATTATTGGTTACATCCAGTGTTACAGCCACCTTATCCTGATCCGACTTTCTGGCTTGTACCAGCACTTCCATCCGGACCATACCGTCACGGGCTTTGATTGCAGTTTGGCCGGCCTTGCTGGCAGCTCCCACCGTATAGGAATATGTAAACTCACCGTTGCTTCCATTGAGAATAATATTGGCATTGATCTGTCCATTCACATCAGCCGATGCTTCCGACTCCGCTTTCGGATACTGGGAGAGAATCACCTTTGCCGCATTGTCCAGGTATCCGTTGACCAGCATGTAAAAATCCGGTTGAATAGGGGCTTCCGCCACAGCCGAGCCTTTAGTGGCACTTTCGGAATAACCCAGATATGGCACAAAAGGACTGTCCTTCCCAGGTATCGGCACTATATCCATTGTATAAGGCAGTTGACCTTCGGTATCCCAATAGCTGATAAATGAAAGTTTCATTTGCCCGGTGAGAATATCACCCTTGCTTCTTTGCAGTGAAATTCCTTTAACAGCTACTTTTCTGAGGTTCTGTTCCACATCGGACAGAAAGCTGTATATCTGAGCATAACTGCCTGTAAAGCTGAGCGTGATATCCTGACTGATCATTGTCGGTGCAGCTGAAGAAGCTGTCCCTGTTTGTTCCGCTGTAACTGACTGCTCTGTCGCCGAAGCCGCTTCTGTTGCTGTTCCGGAAGCCCCACCGTTTTTCCACACCGGTGAACTCACAGCGGCATTACTAACCGGTGACGGCATTGCAGCTGCATTGTCAAAGGAAATCAGCTGTACAGACAGCTTATCCTTTTTAGAAAGCTCGTCTACAAGCAGAATAACCTCCTCCTGTGATAAATACGAAGGAATTTGGGCTGTCAACTCCTGCAGGCTATTATCGATTTCTGCCAGCTGATTGTCCATTTCCGCTTTTTTGCCGAAGTCCGCTTTCAGGTTTTCATAAACCGTCTTCGTTATGTCCAGCTGCTTTTGTGCTGCGTTGTAATTATTTAGAGCCGGCTGCAGGACATAGGTAAAAAGCAGGTATCCTTCGAATACAACCAGTAAAAGAGCTACCAATGCAAATTCTCTTTTTGTTAATCCGCCTTTCGGCTTAAAATTTCTTAACCCGGTTTTCATCACAAATACCT